>JBOHKZ010000240.1:0-1782 GCA_050729355.1 Phenylobacterium sp.
GCGGATGGTGGAGGGGGCGAGGACCGGGCGCTGAGCCTGAGACCGCCCCTTCCACCACGCCTCTGCGGGCGCGGTCCCCCTTCCCCGTGAACGGGAAGGCAAAATCAGGTCAAATCTTTCTCCGCGAACGCCCGCATCGCCGCCTGCAGGTACTCCGTAAGGCCCGCGGCGCGTGTCTCGTAGCGGGCCCGGAAGTCCGGATGCTCGCCGTAGAGGTTCGCGAGTCCGACAAACCCCAGCCCGGTGACGGGCTCGGTCCAATAGCGCGACACCAGCACACTCAGTCGGCGGACCAGGCTCTGCACGTGATCTGAATCGACCGGAAGCCCGGACGTCAGCGCGTTCGCCATGCCGGATTCGACCGCCTCCATTTCGTGCTGGGCGCTGTCGAAGTCCGCCTGCTTCCAGGTCTTGGTCAGCGCCTTGGATGCGTCCATCACCCGCTGCATTGCCGGGTAACGGTCCACGATCCAGGCCTCGTACTTCGCCTGCTTTTCGGGATCGAAGCCCCGGTACATCGCCTTGTCTTCCATCGCGCGTTCTCCATCGAGGGCGGCGAGGGTTTCATCGATCGTTCGCATCAACTGGCCGTAGCGTTCGATATCCGCCGCGAGCTTCGTCCGATGCGCCCTGAGCGCCGCCACCCGGTCGAAGCCGGGCGCGTCGAGCAGCCGCCGGATATCCTCCAGCGCCAGTCCAAGCTCCCGGTGGAAGAGGATCTGCTGCAGGCGCAGCAACTCTTCGCGTCCGTAGTAGCGGTAGCCGTTCAGCCCGACGTTCGCGGGCTTCAGAAGCCCGATCTCGTCATAGTGATGCAGCGTGCGGACTGAGACGCCCGACAGCTTCGCCACCTGTTTGACGGTATGACCGGTCACGATCGTTGTTCCTCGTCGAAGGCCGGGTCATCAGGCCTCACGAAGCGTGAGGGTCAAGCGGCGACCTAGGCCGCGACGAACCTCAGGAAATGCACGCGGGCGGCGCCGTAGTCACGGGCGTCGAGGGGCTCGAAGTCCTCGACCTCGAAGCCGGGCTCCGACACGCCGCGTTCGAAGATCACCGTGGCGCCGGGCGTCAGCCAGCCGCCGGCCGCGAGCTTGGCGAGCGCGATTTCGCCCAGTCCCTTGCCGTACGGCGGGTCAAGGAAGGCGACGTTGAAGGCCGGGCCGTCCGCGCCGGGGCGAACTCCGAGATCGGTGGCGTCGCGCCGGTGGACCCGGGTGCGGCCGAACAGGCCCAGCGCATCGACGTTGTCGCGGATCGCCCCGCGCGCCGCCTCATCGGTCTCGACGAAGAGGCAGAAGGTCGCCCCGCGGGATAGAGCCTCGAACCCCAGAGCGCCCGATCCGGCGAAGAGGTCGATCACGCGGGCGTCGCGCACGCCCGGCGACCACGGCGCGTGCTCCAGGATGTTGAAGATCGACTCGCGGGCGCGATCGGACGTCGGCCGCGTGGCCTGCCCCTCCGGCGTAACCAGGGCCTTGCCCCGGAACTCTCCCGATACGATGCGCAAAATGCCGCTCTCCGCCTTGTTCGCCGCGCCCTTCCGATCCAGGCTTTCGGCCTAACAATCAAGGGAGACGACGCCATGGGCCTGGTCAGGGTGGAACGCCGTGGCGGCGCTGCGGTCGTTACCTATGCGAACCCGCCGCTCGGCACCATGACCGCGGCCGGGGCGCAGGAGATGCTGGAACTGATCGACCCGCTCACGCGAGACCCTGCGGTCCGGTCCATCGTCATCACAGGCGGCCTGCCGGGCATCTTCATCCGGCACTACGACGTGGG
>JBOHKZ010000241.1:0-5506 GCA_050729355.1 Phenylobacterium sp.
TTGTCCACCAGCACCGCAAAGGTCGCGAGGCTCTCCGCCTCGGTCTCGGGCGTGAGGTCATAGACGGAAGCGGGCTGGACGTCGGTCATGGTCGGAGCCTGTGCAGATCGAAGGCTTCGAGGTGTCACAAGCCGGCCATCACCGCAACTGCGCCCGCGCGCATCTTGAATTCGCCACGCGGCCATGGCCCGTATTCCGGCATGTCCCAGTCCATCATCGACACCCGCTCGGCGCAGATGTTCCCGACCCTTGAGGCGCCTGAGGTCGAGCGGATGCGGCGGTTCGGGACGCTGTGCAGCTATCCCGACGGCGCCGCGCTCGTCAGGATCGGCGAGACCGGCCGCGGGCTGACGGTGGTGCTCTCCGGCGAAGTGACGATCAACGGGCGCGACGAGCGGGGCGAACCGCAGCTGATCGTCACGCACCATGCGGGCGCCTTCATGGGCGAGCTGGCGCAGCTGTCCGGACGACCGAGCCTGGTTGACGCTCATGCGGTCGGCGACGTCGAAGCCCTGATCCTGCCGCCCGAGCGGCTGCGGGCTCTGCTGGTGGCCGAGGCGGACCTGGGCGAGCGGATCATGCGCGCGCTGATCCTGCGCCGGGTCGGCCTTCTGGAGACCGGCTCCGGCGGTCCGGTGATCGTCGGACCCTCCGGCAATGGCGACGTCCTGCGGCTGGAGGGCTTCCTGGCCCGCAACGGCCATCCGCATCATCGCCTCGACCCCGCGGTCGACGAAGAGGCTCGCGCGTTGGTCGAGCGCTTCCACGTCGGCCCGGGCCAGCTTCCCATCGTGCTCTGTCCGGGCGGGCAGATGTTGCGCAACCCGACGGAGCGGGAGCTGGCGCGCTGCATCGGGCTCGTCGGGCCGATCGATCCGAACCACCTCTATGACGTGGCGGTGATCGGCGCGGGTCCCGCCGGGCTGGCGACGGCGGTCTATGCCGCGTCCGAGGGGCTGTCGGTGCTGGTGCTGGACTGCCGCGCGTTCGGCGGCCAGGCGGGCGCCTCGGCGCGGATCGAGAACTACCTGGGCTTTCCCACCGGCATCACCGGCATGGCGCTGATGGCGCGGGCCTACAACCAGGCGCAGAAGTTCGGGGTCGAGATGTCGATCCCCGACGAGGCCCTGTCGCTGACGGCGCGAGACGACGCCAAGGGGCTGGAGATCAGGCTCGGGACGGACGAAGCGGTGCGGGCGCGCTCGGTGGTGATCGCGTCCGGCGCGCGCTACCGGCGGCTGGGCGTCGAGGGCATCGAGCCGTTCGAGGCCTCCTGTGTGCACTACTGGGCCTCGCCGATCGAGGGGCGGCTTTGCGCAGGCCAGGAGGTGGCGCTGGTGGGCGCCGGCAATTCCGCGGGTCAAGCGGTGGTCTACCTGGCCGGCAAGGTCGCCAAGGTGTGGATGCTGGTTCGCGGCGCGAGCCTGGAAGCCAGCATGTCCCGCTACCTCGTCGAACGGATCATGGGCCTGCCCAACGTCGAGGTGGTGACCGGTGCGCGGATCAGCGCCTTCGAAGGCGAGGACGGGGTGCTCGACGCGCTGACCTGGACCGTGGACGGCCAGGCGACGCGCCGGCCGATCCGCCACCTCTTCCTGTTCATCGGGGCGGAGCCGAACACCGACTGGTTGACGGGGTCCGACGTCGAACTGGACGCCAAGGGCTTCATCGTGACGGGCGGCCCAGGTTCGCTGCAGACCAGCCGGCCGGGCGTCTACGCCATCGGCGACGTCCGATCGGGCTCGACCAAGCGGGTGGCCGCCGCGGTGGGCGAGGGCGCCCAGGTGGTCGCCGCCCTGCACGGCTTCCTGGCCATGCAGGAACCGGCGCAAGCGGTCGACGCGGTCTCCGCCTGACGTCTTGCATCGCGGCGCATCGGCGCCAACATGGCTAGCCATGTCCTCGCTGCGCATGCCCCAGAGTCTCGCCAAGCGTCTCGGCGTCGACACCGGCGACGCTGTCCTTCGCTATGAGCTCCTGCAGGAGCAGGCCGCCTCGCTCGGTCAGTCGGGCCGCAAGGTGGAAAAAGCGCTGGCGGCGCTGCGCGAGCATGAGGGCGAGGGGCGGGCCGAGGTGCTGAAGGCCGCCGCCGACGCGGTCTGGGGCTTCCTGGTCCAGCGCGAGATCATGGGCCTGCGCGACCGCGCCGCCATCGTCGCCCAGTACGGCATTTCCCGCGAAGTGATGAACCGGATCGGCGCGCGCTAGCCGCCGCCCGGTCTGAAACACGCCGGCAAAGTTGTGGTCGCAGCGTTCGTCCATCGGCGGGCAGGAGATCGGCCATGGTGTCGCGTGTGAGCTTGGCGTGCGGGCTGGCGGTGCTGGCGTTTGGCGGGACGGCGGCGGCGCAGGTGAAGGTCCACACCTCCAACGGCGTGCAGACGATCAGCGTCTCCAAGGCCGCGGTCGGCAGCGCGCAGATCGTCATCTGGGGCGGGGCGGCGATCGATCCCGACTGCTCGCCACATCCCGGCACGACCCTGACGGTGGTCCGGCCGCCCGCCCACGGCGAGATCAAAGTGGTCGAGGAGCCGATCTATGTGGCCTTCCCGCCCAGCAATCCGCGGGCGGCCTGCAACGCCAAGAAGGTGCCGGGACGCCACGTCTACTACACGGCCAGCCCAGGTTATTCGGGGCACGACAAGGTGGTTCTGGAGGGCGCCTCGGAGGACGGCCACGTCCGCCACGTGACGATCGACGTCAATGTGCTGAAGGGCGCCGCCGGCTAGGCGACTGCTGCCACCACGCTGTCACCATGTGGGCCTAAGGATCGCGCTCCCAGCCAAGGAGACGACGCCATGACCACTTCGGATATCGCCAAGGACCTGGTCGCGCTTTGCACCGCGGGACAGTTCGACGAGGCCGGTGAGAAGTACTGGGCCGACGACGCGGTGAGCCGCGAAGCCATGGAAGGCCCGATGGCCAGGATGCAGGGCAAGGACGCCCTGCGCGGCAAGGGCGAATGGTGGGCCAACGCCCACGAAGTCCACTCGAGCACCGTGGCCGGTCCCTACGTGAACGGCGACCAGTTCATCGTGCGCTTCACCATGGACATCACCGTCAAGGAAAGCGGCCAGCGGATGAGCATGGACGAAATGGGGCTCTACACGGTCAAGAACGGCAAGATCGTCGAGGAGTCGTTCTTCCAGCCCGGGTGATCAGGCGGCGATCTCGGCGACCGTCGCCGCCAGCAATCGCACTGCGTCGGCGGGTGCGAGCCTGACCTGCAGGCCGCGCTGGCCGCCGTTCATGAAGGCCTGGGCCAGGCGGGCGGCCTCGGCGTCGACCACGGTCGGCAGGCGCTTCTTCTGGCCGAACGGGCTGACCCCGCCGACCCGATAGCCGGTGATCCGCTCGGCGTCGGCCGGCGGCATCATCTCTGCTGCCTTGGCGTGGAGCGCTGCGGCGAGCTTCTTCATCGAGACCTCGCGGTCCGAGGCCAGGACCACGCAGGCCGGCTTGCCGTCGGCCTTCACGATCAGGGTCTTCAGCACCTCGCCGGGCGCCACGCCCAGCGCCTCCGCCGCCTGCATGCCGATGCGGTCGGCGTTCGGATCGTAGTCATAGGTCGCCAGCGTGTAGGCGACGCCGGCGCGGTCCAGGGCGAGCGTGGCGGGTGTGGTTTTGGACACTGGCTAACCTAAGCCGTCATCCCGGCCGTAGCGAAGCGGAGAGCCGGGATGACAATTGGAAGTCAGACCAGCCGCTTGCCCGCTTCCGAGACCAGCGAGCCGAGGTCGGTGGCTTCGTCGGCCATGGTCATTTCGTTGTGCGCCTTGCCGGAGACGATCATCGGGAAGCAGTTCTCTTCCTTGGTCACCCGGCAGTCGAAGATCACCGGCTTGGGCGAATTGATCATCTGCAGGATCTTCTCATCCAGCTCGTCGGGATGTTCGGCGCGGATGCCGACGCCGCCGTAGGCCTCGGCGAGCTTCACGAAGTCCGGCAGGCTCGCGGAATAGGAGTGCGAATAGCGCTCGCCGTGCAGCAGCTGCTGCCACTGGCGCACCATTCCCATCCACTCGTTGTTGAGGATGAAGATCTTGATCGGCAGGTCGTGCTGAACCGCCGTCGACATCTCCTGCATGGTCATCTGCACGCTGGCGTCGCCGGCGATGTCGATGACCAGGCTGTCCGGGTGGGCGATCTGCACGCCGACCGCGGCGGGCAGGCCGTAGCCCATGGTGCCCAGGCCGCCGGAAGTCATCCAGCGGTTGGGCTCCTCGAAGTGATAGAACTGCGCGGCCCACATCTGGTGCTGGCCCACCTCGGTGGTGATGTAGGTGTCGCGGTCCTTGGTCAGCTCATAGAGCCGCTGGATGGCGTACTGCGGCTTGATCAGCTTGGCGTCCGGGCTGTAGCCGAACGAATTGCGGGCCCGCCAGGCGTCGATCTGGCGCCACCACTCGGCCATCGCCTGCTTTTCGGTCTTCAGGTTCCGCTGCTTCCAGAGCGCGATCATGTCGGCCAGCACCGAGCCGGCGTCGCCCACGATGCCGACGTCGCAGCGGACGTTCTTGCCGATCGAGGAGGCGTCGATGTCGATGTGGATCTTGCGCGAGGTGGGCGCGAAGGCGTCGAGGCGGCCGGTGACTCGGTCGTCGAAGCGCGCGCCGATGGCCACC
This sequence comes from Phenylobacterium sp., assembly GCA_050729355.1. GTDB lineage: Bacteria > Pseudomonadota > Alphaproteobacteria > Caulobacterales > Caulobacteraceae > Phenylobacterium. Next base: position 4,626 of record JBOHKZ010000241.1, read on the forward strand.
ATCACGTCGCAGTCGTGCATGGCGTTGTTCGCCTCGAACGAGCCGTGCATGCCGAGCATGCCCAGCCACTGCGGGTTCGACGCGGGGAAGGCGCCCAGGCCCATCAGGGTGGAGGTGACCGGGGCGCCGGTCAGGGCCGCGAATTCGCGCAGCAGCTCGGCCGCCTTCGGGCCGGCGTTGATGACGCCGCCGCCGGTGTAGAGGATCGGCCGGCGCGCCTTGGCGATCATGGCGACGGCTTCGGCGATCTTGCCCGCGTCACCCTTGGTGCGGGGCGCATAGTTGTGAGAGTGACGGACCTCGGTCGGGCCCTGGTAGACGCCCTTGCCGAACTGCACGTCCTTGGGGATGTCGATGACCACCGGGCCGGGGCGGCCGGAGGTGGCGATGTGGAAGGCCTCGTGCAGCACGCGGGGCAGGTCGGCGACGTCCTTCACCAGGTAGTTGTGCTTGGTGCAGGGCCGGGTGATGCCGATGGTGTCGCATTCCTGGAAGGCGTCGGTGCCGATCAGGTGGGTGGCGACCTGGCCGGTGATGACGATCAGCGGGATGGAGTCCATCAGGGCGTCGACGATGCCGGTGACCGCGTTGGTCGCCCCTGGCCCCGAGGTGACCAGCACCACGCCGGGCTTGCCCGTCGAGCGCGCATAGCCCTCAGCCGCGTGGGTGGCGCCCTGCTCGTGGCGGACCAGGACGTGCTTCAGCTTCGGCTCGGCGAAGAGCGCGTCGTAGATCGGCAGCACCGCGCCGCCCGGATAGCCGAACAGGACCTCAACGCCCTGGTCGAGAAGGGCGCGCACGACCATTTCGGCGCCGGAGATTGTGTCCTGCTGGGCTTCGATCGTCTGATGGGCGGTCATGGCGTTGGCTCTGGTTCGGGC
>JBOHKZ010000242.1:0-11161 GCA_050729355.1 Phenylobacterium sp.
CGCCAGAGGCGCGTCCTTGACTTGCCGAGGCCGGCAGGCTCGCATCTGACCATGTGATTTATGGTGGGGAAGCATCTGACGATGCGCCCTAGAGGCCGAAATGACTCCTCAATATCGGTTCGACAGCGCTCCAGGCTGTTGCAACTGCGGTCACCGTCCCCGCTGCTTTGCCAATCGCGGCCAACATCGGACCGATGACCGCTAGTTTGCGTTTTCCCGGCTCGGCCGCAGCTTCAGCAGCGACAATTGCGAGCTGATCTAAAAGGTTTTTCTTATCAGCCTCCGACAACATTGCGTCGTTGATGACGGCTTCCGTGATGGTCGCCAGCGCGGCTCGGGCTGGTTGAGTTTGCGGCATTGCGCCAATGTTGGCCGTGATCTCCCCAACAGATGCTGTGTTGATCACGCCAACTGTGCTGCCAGTTACACTAATTGAAGTGTAGCTGGTTGCTGGTGCCGGTTCGGGGATTTGCACTCGCGGCGTTTTGACCAATCCGCCCGTTACAGCCTCGAGTGACGCCTCAGCGTGGTTGAGCATGGCCATGTCATTTCGGGCCATCTCCGCCCATAGCCTCTGCTTCTCGTTCTCGACGGCCTGCAAGGCGATATAGTGCTCAGCGCAGATTGGTAATCTAGACCCGCCTGTTCCCTCTATGTGGCCAAGCGCCGGCTTCCCACATAAGTGACAAGCCAAGGCCCCCACCATTGCGCGATCCCCGCCCCTACTCCGCCGGCCCCACCGCCTCCGCGCGCTTCAGCTGCATCCGGTCGAACTCGCTCCAGACGCCGGCGTCGCCGTGCCACTGCCCGCGGGTCGCGGCCTTGGAATACTCCGTGCTGCGCGCTTCGAAGAAGTTCGCGTGCTCCACGCCCGACAGCATCGATTGCAGCCAGGGGAGCGGGTTTTCCTTGATGCCGTAGACTTCCGGCAGCTGCAGCTGGCGCAGGCGCCAGTCGGCGATGAAGCGGATGTAGCTCTTGATGTCCTCGGGCGTCATGCCCTGCACCTCGCCGGCCTCGAAGGCCAGGTCGATGAACTTGTCCTCCAGCGTCACCACCGTCCTGCAGCAGTCGACGATGTCGTCGGCGACCGACTTGGTGACCGCGCCGGTCTCCTTGTTGAAGGCGTGGTAGAGCTTGACGATCCCCTCGCAGTGCAGGCTCTCGTCGCGCACCGACCAGGAGACGATCTGGCCCATGCCCTTCATCTTGTTGTGGCGCGGGAAGTTCATCAGCATGGCGAAGCTGGCGAAGAGCTGCAGGCCCTCGGTGAAGCCGCCGAACATGGCCAGCGTGCGGGCGATGTCGGCGTTACTGTCGACCCCGAACTGCTGCATATAATCGTGCTTGTCGCGCATCGCCTGGAATTCCAGGAACGCGGTGAACTCGCTATCGGGCATGCCGATCGTCTCGAGCAGCAGGGCGTACGCGGCGATGTGGATCGTCTCCATGTTGGAGAACGAGGCCAGCATCATCTTCACTTCGGTCGGTTTGAAGACGCGTGAGTAGCGCTCCATGTAGTTGTCGTTCACCTCGACGTCCGACTGGGTGAAGAAGCGGAAAATCTGGGTCAGCAGGTTGCGTTCGCGGTCGTTGAGCTTGGTGGCCCAATCCTTCAGGTCCTCGCCGAGCGGAACCTCCTCGGGCATCCAGTGGACCTGCTGCTGCTTCTTCCAGAACTCGTAGGCCCACGGGTAGCGGAACGGCTTGTAGGCCGCCGAGGGCGTGAGCAGGCCCGGAAGGGCGCGGATGTTGGACGTAGACATGCGGGCATCCACTGAACGAATCGGGAGTTAGAACTCCATGATCGCAACCGTAGCGCTCGAAACGCTACATGTAGCTGAGAAGTTAATATGGCTCACAATCTGTTGTGGGTGAAGCTGGGGACAAGTGGATGAGGGATTATGTGATCTACGGCGCCGCCGGCTCCGGTTCGGTTCCCATCGAGGCGGCGCTGACCCTGGTGGGGACGCCGTTTTCCGTCGTCGAGCGGGTCGTCTGGGCCGACAAGGCGAGCGCCGAGCAGATGGCGGCGGTCAATCCGCTGAAGCAGATCCCGGCCGTGGTCCTGCCCTCGGGCGAGCTGATGACCGAGAGCGAGGCGATCCTCATCCACCTGGCCGACAGCCATCCGGGCTCCGGCCTGTCGCCGGCGCTGGACTCGCCGATGCGGCCGCGGTTCCTGCGCTGGATGACCTACATCTCCGCCCAGATCTATTCGCTCTACTGGATCCGCGACGACCTCTCGCGCCTGGCCGCCGACAAGGCGCATGAGGCGGTGATCAAGGAACGCACCACTGCGCGGATCGGCGACTGCTGGCGGATGATGGGCGACCAGGTGAAGCCGGCGGGCGCCTACATGCTGGGCGACGAGATCTCCGTCCTCGACCTCTACCTGACCGTGGAGAGCCGCTGGGGTCCGCGCCGCAAGGCCTTCTACGCCGCCGCCCCCGGCCTGGCCGACGTGGTCCGCCGCGTAGACGCCGAACCGCGGCTGGCCGACTTCTGGGCCGCCCGGTTCCCGTTCGTGGAGGGCTGGGAAGACCTGCCGGCGTAACTCCTACCTCCCCGCTTCGCAGGGGAGGTAGGGGTCGGCGCCTAGCGCTGCGGCTTGATCGACAGCGAGAAGGCGACCAGGGAGTCGTCGCGGGTCTGTTGGCCCCAGATCATGTGCTGGCCCTTCACCTCGCGGTGGATGTAGCCGAACGAGGACTGCAGCATGCCCTTGCGCCAGCCGATGCCGAGTTGGGCGTCGCCCACCAGGCCGGAGGTGGGATCGGTGGTCCAGCCGCTGCGGTCCCAGCCGTTGTCGCTGTGCAGCACGTTGAGCCCCACGGCCCGGCCGCTGGCCGCGGCGTAGAGGTACCAGCGGCCCTGCTGGCCAAAGGCCGCGCCGTCGCCGATGCCCATGTCCTTGAGCTTGCGGGCGGCCTTCTCGTCGCGGGAGATGCGCACCGTCGCGCCGGCCTCGGCCGACCCGCCGTAGTTGCTCATGCCGACGCCCGCGTGCGGCGAGAGGTCGACGTCGAACGCCTTGCTTTCGAAGCTCAGCGCCTTGGGCCATTCGCGGATCAGCGAGATCTCGTAGGCGTCCGCCTGGAACTGCGCGCGGTCGAGGTTGAGCGGCGCGCCGCCGGGGGTGTTGAGCGTCCCGCCCACGCTGACGCGCAGGGAATCGACGACGCCGGCTTCACGGTTGGAGATCTGCACCTCGCCGGAGTTCCAGCGGACCAGGCCCTGACCGGGCTGATAGGCCTCGCGGTCGAGCAGGCGGGCGACTGGGTCCGCGGCGGCGGCCGGCGAGCGGGGTGCGAAGGCGGCGTCGGCCAGGGCCGCAGCCGAGGACTTCGGCGCAGGCGCGGTCGCCGAGGTGGACGCCGACTGGCTGACAAAGGCTTCGATGGAGTTGGCCGGCGCGGCGCCCGACGGCTGGATTGCAGCGGGTTGGGCGCCGGCGGAGCCCGCCGCGGCGCTTCCCAGGACAACGACGGCTAGATACGCCAGCCTACGCATCGTCTCGACTCTCCCAGCCCGCATCTTTTTAGCGTGCGGATCGACCCTACAGTTTCATGAGTAGCGAAAGTCGCAACTCAAAAAACGGTTCCTGCTCATAGCCTAGCCATGTGCAAGCGCCATGCCGTAGGCCTTGTCTTCTGAGGAAGCATAAGGCGACGCTCTTAACAGACGCGACTAGATTCAGCCGAGGGGCGAGTTCCGCTAACTATACCTGTTGGTTTCAGATGACACGCAACGTCATTCTCAAACCATACGGTCAGTTGCAAAGCTTCGGGATCAGGTCGCGACCCGATAGAAGCGACAAATCGCTCTGACCTGCGGTTGTGGGATACCTGCGGCGCCTATTGGCAGGCCAGGCATTCCTCATAGTCGGTCTTGGCCACGCCCGACATGTCCACCGCCTCGTGGGTCTCGCCCCCGGCATGGCTCGCCCGCTGCACCGACTTCGACCGCAGGTAGTAGAGCGACTTGCACCCCCGCTCCCACGCCTGCCAATGCAACATGTGTAGATCCCATTTGTCCACGTCACCGGGGAGGAAGATGTTGACCGACTGGGATTGGCAAATATCGGGGGTCCGATCTGCTGCGAGCTCCACCACCCAGCGCTGGTCGATTTCAAAGGCCGTCTTGTAGACGTCTTTGTCGTCCTGGCTGAGGAAGTCGAGATGCTGGACGGAACCTTCGTTCTCCAGGATCGAGTCCCAGACGGCCGGGGTGTTGTTGCCGGTCTGCTCGAGGATGCGCTCCAGATAGATGTTCTTGACCGCGAAGGTGCCCGAAAGCGTCTTGTGGCTGTAGATGTTGGCCGGGATCGGCTCGATGCCGGCGCTGGTCCCGCCGCAGATGATCGAGATCGAGGCGGTCGGGGCGATCGCCAGCTTGTGCGAAAAGCGCTCCATCATCCCGCGCTCGGCCGCGTCCGGGCAGGCGCCGCGCTCGGCGGCGAGCGTCCGCGAGGCCGCGTCGCACTGGCGGCGCAGCGTCTTGAAGAGGCGCATGTTCCAGCTCTTGGCCAGGGCGCTCTCGAACGGCACGTTCTGCGCCTGCAGGAAGGTGTGGAAGCCCATCAGGCCGAGGCCCACCGAACGCTCCCGTTTCGCGGCATAGACCGCGTTCGCCATTTCCGGCGGCGCGCGGTCGATGAAGTCCTGCAGCACGTTGTCGAGGAAGCGCATCACGTCCTCGATGAAGGTCGGGTGGTCGCGCCACTCCAGGAAGGTCTCGGCATTGACCGACGACAGGCAGCAGACCGCCGTGCGCTCGGTCCCGAGGTGATCCTTGCCGGTGTGCAGCATGATCTCGGAGCAGAGGTTCGACTGGCGCACCGACAGGCCCAGCTCGCGCTGATGCTGCGGCATGGCGCGGTTCACGGTGTCGGCGAAGATCAGGTAGGGCTCGCCGGTCTGCAGGCGGATCTCGAGGATCTTCTGCCAGAGCGAGCGGGCGTCGACCTCGCGGACGACGTCCTTGGTCTTCGGCGAGCGCAGGCCGAACATGGCGCCGTCGCGGACCGCTTCCATGAACTCGTCGGTGATCGAGATGCCGTGGTGCAGGTTGAGCGACTTGCGGTTGAAGTCGCCGGAGGGCTTCCGGATTTCCAGGAATTCCTCGATCTCCGGGTGGTGGATGTCGAGGTAGACCGCCGCCGAGCCGCGGCGCAGCGAGCCCTGGCTGATCGCCAGCGTCAACGAGTCCATCACGCGGATGAACGGGATGATGCCGCTGGTCTGGCCCGCGCCCTTCACCTTTTCGCCGATGGAGCGCACGCCGCCCCAGTAGGTGCCGATGCCGCCGCCGTTGGACGCCAGGTGCACGTTCTCGTTCCAGACGCTCTGGATGCCTTCAAGGCTGTCGGGGACGGCGTTCAGGAAGCAGGAGATCGGCAGGCCGCGACCCGCGCCGCCGTTCGACAGAACCGGCGTGGACGGCATGAACCAGAGCTTGGAGATGTAGTCGTAGACGCGCTGGGCGTGGTCGGCGTCGTCGGCGTAGGCTGTGGCCACCCGGGCGAACATGTCCTGGTAGCTCTCGCCCGCCAGCAGGTAGCGGTCCTCCAGCGTCGTCTTGCCGAAATCCGTCAGCAGGTCGTCGCGCGAGCGGTCGACCTCGACCTTGCGGACCAGCTGCAGCTGCGGGCGCGCAGGCGCCGACGCAACCTGTTCAATACCTTCGGCAATCCCAACCTTCGCCGCTTCACTCATCGTGCCTGACCCATGCCCCTACTGGGAACTTGGCTCTCCAGCCCAGCTCCCTGCCCCTACATGTTGTGTGGTGCGTCACCAGACAACCCACATATGGGGCCACGCGTCCTAATGACTCGTCAATGAGGCGAGCAATCGGCGCCCAGCTTTTTTCGTAAACAAGAGGTTAATGAGATGGGTCCGCCCTCGGCAGATCAAAGGCTTGGCGGCCATCCTCGCACACTAGCTCACGAGAGTGTGACTGATTGTGACAGCCGGGCGGGGCGGGGGCCAGGGTCCGCGAAGATTCTCGATACGACGCCGCGTTCTAGTGCCAAGCTTGCCTCGGAGGCTGGCCGTTGCGCGGCTTCGCGGACTCGGGAGGTGCGATGTCCAACGTCTTCATCTCCTATCCGCGTAGCGAGGAGCATTTCGCGCGCAGGACGGCCGATGCGCTGCGCGCCGCGGGCCACGAGGTGTGGACCGACGCGGACCTTCCGCCTCACCGAGCCTATTCCGAGGTCATCGAGGAGCGTCTGAAGGCGGCCGACGCCGTCATCGTCCTGTGGTCAGTGGCGGCTGAGAAATCGCAATGGGTGCGGGCCGAGGCCGAATTCGCCCGGGAGCACGGCAAGCTGGTCCAGATCGTCGTGGACGACAGCTTGCCGCCCATGCCGTTCAACCAGACCCAATGCGCCCGCCTGAAAGGCTGGAACGGCGACCGGCGCAACGCCCAGTGGCGAAAGGTGCTGGAGAGCCTCGGTGAACTGAGCCCGGCCCGCGACACCGTCGATGCGGCCGTGCAGGTTGCGCCGGCGCCCGATCGCGGGACGGCCACTGCCGGAGGCTCGCGGCGGCGCTGGAGCCTGGCTCTCGCCGCCGGCCTGATCCTGGCCGTCGCCGGCGGCGCCTGGCTGACCCTCGACCTGCGCCAGCGCCGCCTCGGCCTGGACGATCCACGCACCGTAGTCCTGCCGTTCAAGGCGCTGTCCACGGATCGGGCCGCCCAGGATTTCGCGGCGCTGGCCGAGAGCGACCTGGCCGGGCGCCTCAGCGAGAGCCAGTTCCGCATCCTTGCGCCGTCACATGCGCGGGACGCCGACCTCACCATCAGCGGCGCCGTGCGGGGCGAGGGCGACCAGATCCACGTGCGGGCGAGCCTGAACGATCCCCGCGCCGGGGCGACCCTGTGGTCGGCCGAATTCAAGCGATCCGCCGCCGACGCGGCGAGCCTGCGTTCGGAGGTCGGCTGGCGGCTCAATGACGTCATGGCCAGCGCCGTGGCCGGGCGGCGAAGCAGCCGCGGACGCCTCGGCTCCGCCGAGCTCGGCCTCTTCATCCGCGCGCAGGACGCCCTGGCCGTGTCCCTCGTGGAGTCCAGGTCGCTGGCGGAGGAGCTGACGCGGCGCGCCCCGAACTTCGCGCCAGGCCACGCCATGATGTGTATGCAGATCGTCAGCGCCGCGAGCCGCGCCGCGCCGATGGATTTCGCGGCGGAGCGGGACCTGGGGCTCGCGGAGTGCCACCGGGCCATCGAGCTCGACCCGCGCCTTGGCAGTCCCCGCCGCGGAATCTCCTATGTCGAGGACGGTCGTCACTGGGCCCGGCGGGAAATGCTGCTGAAGCCGGTCGGGGTGAAGGACCTGGACCCGGACCTGGGCGCCACGCTAGGCGAGCTCATGGCCGCGGCCGGCCGGCAGGATGAGGGGATCGCCCTCCTGCAAGGCGCGGCCGCGGCGCGAAAGGGCTGGACGATCTTCTCCGGCGACCTGGCGACCGCGCTCATGCAGACGGACCGCACGGACGAGACGCGTGAATTCATCGCCAACCGGCTTGCGCTGCGCCCCACCGACCGCACGCTGCAGAAGATCGACTTCGTCTTCGCCGCATTGCGGGGCGCGCCCGACGACGCGCTGAGCCGCCTGCAGGACCCGGCGCGGCGGCCCGCCGACCTCTCCCCGCCGGAGATCCGGGCCTACGGCGCCTTCATTCAGGCGCGCCGGACGCACTGGGAGGCGGATCGCGAGGCGGCGGTCGCCGCCGTCCTCGATTCGATCGGATCGATCAGCCGGATGCGACCTCGTGCAGTCAGCATGCTGGCGGCCCTGGGCGACCTCGATGACGCGTTCCGGCTTGCGGAGGTCTACTCGAACGACCCCATCGTGGTGCGCAGCGGCTATGCCCTGGTGCCGATGTTCCTGTTCGGACCCGAGACCGCAGCAATGCGCGAGGACCCCCGCTTCATACCCATCGTCCAGCGCCTTGGCCTGTTGGACTACTGGCGCAGCAGCGGCCACTGGCCGGACTTCTGCGCCAAGGAGCCGAAGTCCGTCTGCTCGGCGATGCAGCGCCAGGCCGGAGTCGGCTAACCCGCCCTAGGGATTGAGATTGAGCAGCGCCGGGTCGCCACCTTGGGCTGCGATATTGACGCTGACGGCGCGTTCCACGGCGTAGCGCAGGAGCGCGTGGGGCCCGCCGGCTTTTGGTCCGGTGCCGGAGAGGCCCTCGCCGCCGAACGGCTGGACGCCGACCACCGCGCCGATCATCGAGCGGTTGACGTAGGCGTTGCCGGCCGGGACGGCGCGTTGCACCTCGGCCGCGAAGGCCTCGATGCGGCTGTGCACGCCCAAGGTCAGGCCATAGCCGGCGGCGGCCAGCGGCGCAGCGGCCGGCTCCAGCCGGTTCGGGTCGTAGCGGACGACGTGCAGGATCGGGCCGAACACCTCCTTCTGCAGGAAGGCGGCGGACGGGATCTCGGCCAGCGCCGGGGCGAAGAAGTGGCCGCCGGCCGGAGCGGCGAGCCGGTGCAGCACCTTGGCCTCCTCGCCCAGGCGGACCATGTGAGCCCGCAGCGCGCCCTCGGCGTCGGCGTCGATCACCGGGCCGATGTCGGTGCGCGCGTTGGACGGGTCGCCCAGCACCAGCGCGTCCATGGCGCCGGACAGGCCCTCGATCAGCTGGTCGGCCGTGTCGTGGGGTACGAACAGCATGCGCAGCGCCGAGCAGCGCTGGCCCGCCGATCCGAATGCCGAGGCGATGACGTCGTCGATCACCTGCTCGCGCAGCGCCGTGGTGTCCACGAACATGGCGTTCAGCCCGCCGGTCTCGGCGATGAACGGCACGATGGGGCCTGGCCGGGCGGCGAGCGTGCGGTTGATCGCCCAGGCGGTGTCGGTGCCGCCGGTGAAGGCGACGCCGGCGCAGGCGGCGTGGGCGACTAGCGCCTGGCCGATACTGCCGCCCTCGCCGGGGAGCAGGTGCAGGAGGTTCGGATGCAGCCCGGCGTCATGGAAGAGCTGCACCGCGGCCGCCGCGATCAGCGGGGTCTGCTCGGCGGGCTTGGCCAGGACCGCGTTGCCGGCGGCGAGCGCGGCGGCGATCTGGCCGGTGAAGATGGCCAGCGGGAAGTTCCAGGGGCTGATGCAGGCGAAGACGCCGCGGCCGTGCAGCGAGAGCTGGTTGGTCTCGCCCACCGGCCCCTTGAGGACGTCCGGCGCGCCGAACTGCCGCTCGGCGAGGCTTGCGTAGTAGCGGCAGAAATCGGCCGCCTCGCGCACCTCGGCCACGCCGTCGGCCAGCGTCTTGCCGGCCTCGACCGCGCAGATGGCGATCAGCCGCTCGCGGTCGGCTTCGAGCGCGTCGGCCATGGCGCACAGCACCACCGCCCGGCCCTCCCCGCCGATGGCGTCCCAGGCCGGCTGCGCCTTGCGGGCCGCCGCATAGGCCGCATCGACCTGGTCCAGCATGGCCGGAGCCGCTCGCCCGATGGTCCGCGACAGGTCCGAGGGGGAGACCCGCGCCTCGGCGGCGTCCAGGGTCATCTTTCCACTGACGATCGGGCCGGCTTCGAGTTGCGGCAGGGCCGCGATCGTGGCCACCAGCCCCTCGCGGACCTCGGCTATGGAGAGGTCCATGCCGCCGGAGTTCGCGCGGCTGGGGCCATAGAGGTCGACCGGCAGCGGAATGCGCGGGTGCGGGGCGCCGCCGGCGGCTTCGATGGCCGTGATCGGATCGGAGACGACCTTCGAGACCGGCGTCTTCTCGTCCAGCAGGGCGTGTACGAAGGATGTGTTGGCGCCGTTCTCCAGCAGTCTACGGACGAGATAGGGCAGGAGGTCTTCGTGGCTGCCGACTGGCGCGTAGATCCGCAGCGGGAAGACGCCATAGCGGTCGTTCGCGCCGGCGTAGAGCGCCTCGCCCATGCCGTGCAGCCGCTGGAACTCAGGCGACAGTCCCGCCTGCCGCGCCATCTGGCGGACCGCGGCGAGCGTGTGGGCGTTGTGGGTGGCGAACTGGCCATAGAGCGCCGGCGCGGCGTTCAGGAGCGCCCGCGCGCAGACCAGGTACGAGAGGTCGGTGGCGGCCTTGGTCGTGTAGACCGGATAGCCCGGCAGGCCGGCGACCTGGGCGCGCTTGATCTCGCTGTCCCAGTAGGCGCCCTTAACCAGCCGCACCATCAGCCGCCGGCCGCTCGAGCGCGCGATGTCCGCCACCGCCTCGATCACCTGCGGCCCGCGCTTCTGATAGGCCTGCACCGCCAGGCCAAGCCCGGTCCAGCCGCCGAGGTCCGGCTCGCGGGCCAGGCGGTCGAGCAACTCCAGCGAGATCACCAGGCGGTCGGCCTCTTCGGCGTCGAGCGTCAGGTTGATGTCGGCCTTGGCGGCCTGGACGGCCAGCCGCTTGATGCGGGGGTAGAGCTCATCCCACACGCGAGGCGCCTGGCGCGCCTCGTAGCGCGGCGAAAGCGCCGAGAGCTTCACCGAGATGCCGTGGCCGGCTTCGGGGCCCTGGCCCTTGGCGTGACCCGCGACGACCTTCACCGCGGCGGCGTAGGCGGCCTCGTAGCGGTCGGCGTCGGCGGCCGTGCGGGCGCCCTCGCCCAGCATGTCGAAGGAACAGACGAAGCCGTCCTGGGCCGCGCGCTTGATGGCCTTCTCGATGGTGGCGCCCAGCACGAACTGCTCGCCCATGATGCGCACCGCGGCGCCCACGGCGCGGCGGATCACGGGCTCGCCCAACCGCCCGGCCAGCCGGCGGATGAACCCGCCCAGGTCGGTGCGCGCTTCTTCGTCCGGATCGATCAGCTTGCCGGTCAGCATCAGGCTCCAGGTCGAGGCGTTGACCAGCATGGAGTCCGACTGGCCGGCGTGGCTCGCCCAGTCCGCCGAGGCGATCTTCTCGGCGATCAGGCGGTCGCGGGTCTCTTCGTCGGGCGTGCGCAGCAGGGCCTCGGCCAGGCACATCAGCGCCAGGCCTTCGCGGGTAGAGAGGCTGAATTCCTGCAGGAAGCTCTCGACCACGCCCTGGCGGTTCGCGCCGCGCCGCGCCGAACGCACCAGCGCCTCGGCTTCCTGGCGCACCGCCTCGCGATCGTCCGCGCCCAGGGGCTGGGCGGCCAGGGCCGCCGCCACCGCCTGCCGCTCGTCGACGAATTTGGCCTGGTCGAGATGATCGAAGGACATGAC
>JBOHKZ010000243.1:0-5284 GCA_050729355.1 Phenylobacterium sp.
CCGACGCCCATTCGTAACCAGATCACCGCGCAACGAGCCTTTCCGATTCATCCGCTCGTCGATCCCGGGACCGGCTGAAGAAAGCTGGCCGACGCCGGCGCCGGACCGTCACGCCGCGGGGGCCCCGGCGAGCCCCGTCGGCGCGGTTTCATTGAACCGGCCGCACAGGGTCTATCTCGGCGTTTCAAGGGCCGACATGTGTAAGACCATAGTAAACGTGAGATTTACCATAGTCTCCGGAGCGCCGACCTCCCCTCGGTGGAGGTCTTAAAAAATAATGCTTCTGGAACAATGGATATTTAATCATGATGAGTCACAAAGGACGCTCAACCGACTAGCACCGGAGGCCCGAATGCTTATCTCGAGAACGACGTTGCCCAGGTTCACGCAGTTCCTGCGTACCTTCCGAGCCGGAAAGGCCGGCAACATCGCAATCACCGCGGCATTGGTCGCGCCAGTGCTGCTCGGCAGCTTCGGTCTCGGGACCGAGGTGACGTCCTGGTACAGCATCCAACGCCGGATGCAGAACGCCGCAGACTCCGCCGCCTCGGCCGCCGCCACCAACGGCTCGGCCAGCTTCGGGGACGAAGCCCGCGCCGTAAGCGCGAGCTACGGCTTCACGGACGGCCAGGGCGGCGTCGTTGTGACGGCGCTGGACAAGCAGACCTGCCCGGACGGCACCACGGACTGCTACCGGGTCACGGTGCGCAAGCCCGTGCTGCTGACGCTGGCCAAGGTCGTCGGCTATGGCGGCGACACTCACGTCGGCGACGCGCCGGCCAAGCTGCTCACCGCCTCGGCGATGGCGATCCAGGACGAAGCTCCGCGCCCCTATTGCATCGTCGCGCTCGCCAACAGCGGCCAGACGCCGGCGCTGCGGACCAACGGCGCGCCGAAGGCCGACCTCACCGGCTGCAACGTGATGTCCAATTCCGACGCCACCTGCAACGGTCATGACCTGACGGCCGACGTCGGCGACGCCTTCGGCACGAACGACGGCTGCGGCGTCAAGCGCAACTCGAAAGTCCCCAAGATCAAGGACCAGTACGCCGTCCTCGCGAGCAAGATCACGGACGTCAATTGCCAGAACGGCTACGCGAAACTGACCAAGAAGAACAAGGACGACGGCACCTTCCCGGCGGTGAACGAGCTGCATGGCTCCTACACCTGGGGCAAGGCCCCGGATGGCTGCGGCGACATGCGGCTCACGGACGACGTGACCGTCAATACCGACGGCAACGGCGCTGTGCTCACGATCCGCAACGGCAACCTCGACCTGAACGGCCATACGCTGCGGACCTCCGACGGCTCGGCGCTGACGATCGTCTTCACGGGTGAGAACAGCAACAACTACGGCCACGTGCTCACCGGCGACGGCACGCTCGACATCCGCGCGCCGACGAAGGGCCTGTGGTCGGGCGTCGCGATCTATCAAAGCCCGACGCTGAAGCAGAACGTGGACATCACCGAGGCCGGCAACAGCCCGACCTGGAAGATCACCGGCCTGGTCTACATGCCGAACGCGAACGTGACCCTCAGCGGGGCGGTCAACAAGTCCAGCTTCGGCGCCTCGTGCTTCACCCTGGTCGTCGACACCCTGCTGGTGAACGGCACCGGCAGCATCCTGGCGCACGGACAATGCGGGCAGGCCGGCCTGACCATGCCGACCAACCCGATGCCGACCCGCGGGAAGCTGGTGTCGTGACCTCCTTCGGGCGGCTCCTCCGGCGTTTCGGGGCCGCGCAGGACGGCGTGGCGGCGGTCGAGATGTCGCTGATCGGCGTGGTGTTCTTCGGCGCGCTGATCAACGCGGTCGAGGTGGGCCGCTACGGCCTGGCCCTGATGCAGCTGAACACCGCTGCTCAGGCCGGGGTCTCGGCGGCCTACCACACCTGCGACGCCGCTCACCTGCCGGCGACGCAGAACTGCCCTGCGCTCGCCGGCGCCGTGGCGACGGCCCTCCAGAGCACGTCGCTTGGCGGCGGCGTGGCGCTGGAGGGGACGCTGACGGAGGGCTGGTACTGCGTGACCGGCGACAAGAAGCTGAAGTATATGGCCGATCCGTTGTCGAAGCCGGCCGACTGCTCGGCCGTGCAGAACCCGACGGCCGCCGCAGGCCTCTACCTGAGCGTCCAGGCCAAGTACGACTACAAGCCGATGTTCCCCGGCACGGTGACCCAGACCTTCGCCACGCCTCTCAAGCGCACAGCCATGGCGCGTTTCCAATGAGCGCGCGTCGAGGCTTGCGGAGGCTCTGGGCGGACCGCGGCGGCGCGAGCGCGGTCGAGTTCGCCATCGTCCTGCCGGTGTTCATCCTGCTGGTGCTGGGCTCCATGTCCGCGGCGTTCCTGGTGTTCGCGGTCTCCAGCCTGAACTACGCCGTCCAGGACGCCGCCCGTTGCGCCGCGGTGAACAAGACCTTGTGCTCGAACGCCACGACCACGGCGAAGTACGCGCTCAGCAAATACGCCGGCCCGCCGATCGCGCCGGTGTTCACCTATTCCACGGCCGGTTGCGGCAACACCGTCAGCGCCACGGGCACCTTCTCGCTGGAGATCATCCCCGAGATGTCCAACATCCCGCTGAAAGCCTCGGCCTGCCACCCAGCGGCTTGAGGTCGGCTACCAGCCGCACCTCTCGCCCTTGTTCTGTTGCGTCAGCCAGGCGTCGAGCGGCTTGAAATAGGCCGCTACGGCGCTGGCGTCGGTCTTGGAATCCTTCGTGAAGACGGCCAGCGTCTGGGGCCAGGGTTGCGACTGGCCCAGCTCCATCATGGCGTTGAACTTCTGGCCGACCTCCTTCTGCCCGTAGACCGAGCAGCGGTGTAGCGGACCCTTCCAGCCCATCTGTTCGCAGGCCGCGCGCTGGAACTGGAACTGGTAGATCCGCGCCAGGAAGTAGCGGGTGTAGGGCGTGTTGCCGGGCACGTGGTACTTGGCGGCCGGGTCGAAGGCGTCGGCGGGCCGCGGCCCTGGCGGCGTCAGGCCCTGGTACTGCAGCCGCAGCTTCCACCAGGCCTCGTTGTAGTGCTCCGGCGTCACCTCGCCCGAGAACACCTCCCAGCGCCAGCGGTCGACCAGCAGGCCGAACGGCAGGAAGGCGATCTTGTCGAGCGCCATCTTCAGCAGGAACGGGATGTCCTCCGCCTCGCCGGGCACGGTGTCGATCAGCCCGATCTGCTTGAGGTAGGTGGGCGTCACCGCCGACAGGCCCGCGAAATCGCCGATCGCCTCGTGGAAGCCGTCGTTGGCCGCGCCCTTGAAGAGGTACGGCTGGGTCGAATAGGCCCGCTGGTAATAGTTGTGGCCCAGCTCGTGGTGGATGGTCTGGAAGTCCTCGGCGGTGGGCTTCAGGCAGGCCTTCACGCGGATGTCCTGCTTGTCGTCCACGTCCCAGGCCGAGGCGTGGCAGACCACCTCGCGGTCGCGCGGCCGCTCCAGCAGGGAGCGCTCCCAGAAGGTCTGCGGCAGCGGCGCGAAGCCCATCGACGAGTAGAAGCCCTCGCCGGTCTTGGCCATCTTCACCGCGGTGTAGCCATGGCTGGCCAGCAGCTTGTCGAGGTCGTAGCTCGAGGTCGCAGTCTTCGGCGCCACCACGTCGTAGATGTGGCCCCACTCCTGCGCCCACATGTTGCCCAGCAGGTCGGCGCGGATCGGGCCGGTGCGCGGCTGCACGGCCGCGCCGTACTTCTCGTTCAGCCGGGCGCGCACGTAGCAGTGCAGGTTCTTGTAGAACGGCTCGACCTGCTTCCACAGGCGGTCGGTCTCGGCGGCGAAGGCGTCGGGATCCATGTCGTAGTTGGAACGCCAAAGCGCGCCGGTGTCCTTGAAGCCCAGGCCCACCGACCCCTCGTTGGCGAGCGCCACGAGCTTGGCGTAGTCGTCGCGCATCGGCGGCGCGATCGAGTGCCAGCCTTCCCAGAGCGCCTTCAGCTCCGCCGGATCGCGGCTGGAGGCCATCAGGTCCTCGGCGTCGTTCAGGGTCAGCGTCTTGCCCTTGTAGGTGAACTTGCCGGTCGAATAGGTCGAATCGAGCTTGGTCGAGAGGTTGGCGAGCTCGGTCGCCGCGCCCGGTCGATCGGGGGCCGGCAGGACCAGGAACAGCTTAAGCAGCTTCAGCTTGCGCGCCGTCACCGGGTCGACCGCCACGCCGTTGAACCGCGCGGCCTGCTTGGCGAGCTTGGTGGCCAGCGCGTTCTGCTCGGCGCCGGCCTTGCTCTCCAGCCACTGCGTGTCGTCGGTGATGAAGTTGGCGCGGACCCACGAAGCGCGCGCCGCATATTCGCTCATGGCGGCGAGCTGGGTCTCGGCCTGATCGACGAAGGCCTTGGCGTCGGCGGCGGTGGGTGGCGTCCCTTGCGCCGCCGCGGGCCCGCAGACCAGAAGCACAGCGGCCGCCGAGGCGGCCAGGAAAAGCGATTTCATACTGGGGTTTCCCGAGAGGTTATCGACGGCGCCGGGCGCCGCTCGTTTGACGCGATGGGAGCCTCGCCGCGACGCTACGTCAAGACCGCCCGCGCCAGCGCCGCCCTCTCCCTACCCTCTCCCTCTCGGCTTCGCCGGGGGAGAGGAGGCGCACGGCCTCGACATCACGCTCCTCTCCCCCGCGCAGCGAGAGGGAGAGGGTAAGGAGAGGGCGCCGAAGGCGTGACGGCTAATCCAGCTCGGCCAGGTCTTCCGGACCGCCGACGGTGACGCCCAGGTCGTTCACCAGGCCGGTCGAGAGCGAATAGACCCAGCCGTGCACGCAGACCTGCTGGCCGCGCGCCCAGGCGTCCTGCACGAAGACGTCGGAGGCGACGTTCTTCACCTGGCGGATGACATTGAGCTCGCAAAGCCGGTCCAGCCGGGCGCGTTCCTCGGGAATGGCGTCCAGCTCATGGCGGTGCTGGTGGCAGACTTCGCGGATCGGGTGCAGCCAGTGGTCGACGAGACCCCGGCGCTGGCCGTCCACCGCCGCCGCGATGCCGCCGCAGCCGTAGTGGCCGACCACCATCACGTGCTTGACCTTGATCACGTCGATCGCGAACTGCAGCACCGACAGATAGTTGGCGTCCTGCGGCGGGGCCAGGTTGGCGACGTTGCGGTGCACGAACAGCTCGCCCGGATCGAGATCGACGATCTGATTGGCGGGGACTCGGCTGTCCGAACAACCGATCCACAGGTAGCGCGGCGCCTGTTGGCGCTCGAGCCGCCGGAAGAACTCCGGGTCGGCGGCCACCATGCGCGCCGCCCAGGCGAGGTTGTTGGCTTTGAGGGTCTCGGGCATGCGCGCTCCCTAGCCG
>JBOHKZ010000244.1:0-7009 GCA_050729355.1 Phenylobacterium sp.
ATGTTGGGATACTGCGCGATTGGCAGGGTGCGGATAGCCAGCGCGCCGGCCAGCATGATGACGATGGCCACCACCCAGGCGAAGATCGGCCGGTCGATGAAGAAGCGGGACAGCATCGCCGGGCGCCTAGCGCTTCGCGCCGAGCGGGGCGGGCTTCAGCAGCGTATCGGGATGCACCCTCTGCAGCCCCTCGACGATCACCTGGTCGCCTGGCTTCAAGCCGCCGGTGACCAGCCATTTGTCGCCCACCGTCTGTGAGACGGTGATCGGCCTGAGCTGGGCCTTGTTGCCCGCCCCCACGATGAAGACCGTGGCGTGGCCCTTGGGGTCGCGGCTGACGGCCGCCTGCGGGATCAGCATGCCGGTCGTGGCCACGCCCTTGGTGATCCGCGCCCGCACATAGAGGCCGGGCAGCAGCACGCCCTTGGGGTTGGGGAACACGGCCCGGAGCCCGATCGAGCCCGTGCCTTGATCGACGGTGATGTCGGAGAAAGCCAGGGTCCCGGGCAGCGGGTAGACCGAGCCATCCTCGAGGATCAGTTGCACCTGGGCCGACGACGTCCCCCCGAGCGTTCCCGCCGCGAGGTCGCGACGAAGCTTCAGGAGATCGGAGGAGGACTGGGTGACGTCGACATAGACCTTGTCGAGGTCCTGCACGGTGGCGAGTGCGGTCGTCTGACCGGCGGTCACCAGCGCTCCGGGCGTCACTGACGATTTGCCGACGCGGCCGGAAATCGGCGCGAAGACCCGGGTGTAGGCGAGGTTGATCTGCGCCTGTTCGACCGCCGCGCGCTGGACCTGGACATTGGCCGCGCCGGACTGCGCCGCGGCCTGGGCGTCGTCGTCGTCCTGGTGGCTGACGGCGTTGATCGCCACCAGCTCCTTGTAGCGGTCGGCCTTGAGCTTGGCGGTGGTGTAGGCCGCCTGAGCCTGGGCGAGGCTGGCGGTCGCGCTGTTCAGGCTGGCGCGATAGGTGGCCGGGTCGATCTGGTAGAGCGGTTGGCCGGCGCGAACGTAGGAGCCTTCCTGGAAGAGCCGCGCCTTGATCACGCCGCTCACCTGGGGTCGGACTTCCGAGACCAGGAAGGCCGAGGTGCGGCCGGTGAGTTCGGCTGTGAGGGTGACCGGTTCCGTCTTGGCGACGACGACGCCGACATCCGCGGGCGCATTGGGATCGGGGCCCATCTGGGCCTTGGGGCCGCAAGCCGCGAGAGCCAGCAGGACGAATGCGGCGGCACCGCCGACGGGGACCAATCTA
Organism: Phenylobacterium sp.; assembly: GCA_050729355.1. Lineage (GTDB taxonomy): Bacteria > Pseudomonadota > Alphaproteobacteria > Caulobacterales > Caulobacteraceae > Phenylobacterium. Next base: position 1,259 of record JBOHKZ010000244.1, read on the forward strand.
GGCATCGACACACCTGGCGACAGGACGCCATTGCCCCCAGGGCCTTGACGAATTCCCGTGGAAAGAACACATGAGAATGAACGTTCATTCTCGACAGTGACGGGGCAGATAGGTCTGACGCCGGGTCAAGTCAACGTCGTCCGGCCAAGTTTCACCGCATTGCAACACGAAAGCCGTGCATGACCGAAGTTACGCCAGCGAACCGCCCAAATGCGGAAGCGCGCAGGCAGCAGATCGTCGACGCGGCCTCGGCGTGCGTGCGGCGCGCCGGCTTCCACGGGGCGAGCATGGCGGAGATCGCGCAGGCGGCCGGGCTGAGCGTCGGGCAGATCTATCGCTACTTCGAAAACAAGGAGGCGATCATCGCCGCCATCGTGGCCCGCGACATGGCCGAGATGCGCGACAAGTTCTCCCAACTGCAAAGCTCCGGCGAGCCGCTGCGCGAGGCAATCATCGATAGCTGCGTGCGGAGCATGGACGAACAGTATGGGCTGGAGCGGTCGGCCCTGATGCTGGAGGTCGTGGCGGAGGCGGCGCGCAATCCGCGGGTCGCGGCCATCGTCCAGGCGGCGGACATCGAGGAGCGCGCCTTCGCCCACGACATCCTCCGACAGGTCCTTCCGCCGGGCTGCAGCGAGCGCGAACTCGCGGCGCGCGGCGAGGTGCTGAGCATGTTGTTCGACGGCATGGCGATGCGCGGCGTCAACAATCCGGCGGGGGACCGCGAAGCGATCCGCCAGGTCCTGCGCGCGGTGCTGCAGCACCTGCTCGTGGACCCGCCCTGCGACCCCGCGGCGCCCTAGGCGACGATCGCGAACGTTCTGTCAGGCTGAGGCGTCGCGAAGGTCGATATCGCACGCTACAGTCGGCTCATGAGCCGCCGGCTGCCGACGCTTGCCTACGAGTTCTCGCCGGAGGAGCGACCGCTCTTCCCCGGCTCGCCCTACGCGCCACGACATCCGCTGCATCGTCGGCTGGCCTACGTCGGGATCGCCATCATCCTGGCGCTGACGGCGACGCTGGGCAACGCGCTGGTCACGGTCAACCTGCCGAACCTCTCCGGCGCGCTCGGCGTCTATGTGGCCCAGGCCGCGCTGCTGCCGGCCGCCTATGTGGCGATGAACGCCAGCGCCAACCTGCTGCTGATCAAGGCCCGCCAGCAGTTCGGCATCCCGATCGTCACCCACACCCTTCTGGTGGTCTACGCGGCCGCGGGCCTGCTGCAGTTCGTGGTCCCGGGCTTTGCGACCGCACTGCTGGTTCGGGCGATCTGCGGCATGACGGCGGCCGGCCTGACGACGATGACCATCTACACCCTGCTCCAGGTGGTCCCGCCCACGAAGCGGCCCGCGGCCCTGGTCGGAGCCATCAGTCTTGGCCAGTTCGGCCCCGTGCTGGCCCGCCTCTTCCCTGTCGAGATGCTGGCGCTCAGCCACTGGCAGGGGCTGCACCTCATCGAGGTCGGCCTGGCCATGACCGCGCTCGCCGCGCTTCTCGCCCTCCCCTTGCCGCCCAGCGACCGAAGCAAGGCCTTCGAGCGCCTGGACTTCGTGACCATGGCGCTGGCCATTCCAGCGGTGACGTTGTTCTGCGCGGTGCTGGGCGTCGGCCGATACGTCTGGTGGACGGACACGCCATGGCTGGGCATCGCACTCTCGGTCGCCATTCCCCTCTTCGTCGGCGCGCTGGTGATCGAGCACAATCGCGCACGACCGCTGCTGCAGACCAAGTGGATCGGCAGCCGCGACATCTTCCGCTTCGCCATCGTGGCCTTGCTGGTGCGCCTGGCGCTGGCCGAGCAGACCTACGGCTCCGTCGGCCTGCTGACCTCCGCCGGGCTCACCAACGACCAGCTTCGCGACCTGTTCGCCTGGGTACTGCTGGCCATGGCGCTCGGCCTCGCCACGACAATCCTGACCCTGACGCCGGCGCGCATCCCCTACCTGATCATCTCGGCGGCGCTGCTGATCGCCCTGGGCGCCTGGATGGACACCCACTCCACCAATGTCACCCGCTCCCCACAGCTGATCTGGAGCCAATGCCTGATCGGGTTCGGGACGATGCTCTTCATCGGCCCGGCGCTCGCCTACGGTTTCCTCAGGATGCTGGAACGCGGACCCAGCCATCTCGTGACCTTCATCGTGCTCTTCAGCACCACGCAGAATGTCGGCGGCCTAGCGGGCTCAGCGATACTGGGCAGCTACCAGGTGATCTCCACCCGCAATCACGCCCTGGCCCTGTCCGAGCAGGCCGTGCTCGCAGACCCGCTGGTGGCGGGCAGGATACAGACCGGCGTCCAGGGGCTGTCAGCGGTCATCGCCGACCCGGCCGGGCGGGCGTCCCAGGGGGCCGGGCTCCTCTCGCAGGCGCTCCTGCGCGAGGCCACCATCCTGGCGTTCAACGACGTCTTCCGGCTGGTGGCGGTGCTGGCGCTGCTCACCGCGCTCTACGTCATATACATCCGGATCTTCAACTTCATCAGCCAGCGGCGCGCCCTGGCCGAGGCGACGCCGCCATGACCGAAACCGCGACACCTCCTCCCGCCCCGAGCCAGGCCCCGCCGCCGCCCAACCCCGCGGCGGCGCCCGGTCCCGCGCCGCCGCACCAGCTCTGGCGGCCCTCCCGCCGCCGCCCGTGGGTGATCGCCGTCATCGCGGTGTTGACCGTCGCGGCGATCCTCGCCGTGCTGGCCGCCTGGAACCTTCCGCCGTTCGGCGGGCGCCAGGCGGTCACCGAGAACGCCTACGTCCGCGGGCGCACCACCGTCATCGCGCCCCAGGTCAGCGGCTATGTCACCCAGGTCGCGGTGAAGGACTTCGAGACCGTGCAACGGGGTCAGATCCTGGTCCGCATCGACGACCGGATCTATGCGGCCCGCGTCGCCCAGGCGCGCGCCAACATCTCGGCGCAGGTCGCGGCCCTGGCCAATAGCCAGCAGGCGCACGCCTCCCGCATCGCCGGCCTGGAGAGCCAGTCGGCGGGGATCGCCAATGCCCAGGCCCAACTGCTGCGGGCCCGCGCCGATATGGCCCGCGCCGACGACCTGGTCCGCGACGGCTCCATCTCGGTGCGCGAGCGCGACCAGACGGTGGCCGCCCTGCGGCAGGCCGAGGCGCAGGTCCGCCAGGCCCAGGCGTCGAGCGAGATCGCCCGGCAGGATATCCGTACCGTCGACGTCGGCCGCGGCGGCCTGGAGGCCCAGGTCGAGGCCGCGCGGGCGCAATTGCGGCTGGCCGAGATCGACCTCGACAACACGCTCATCCGCGCGCCGGAGTCCGGCCAACTGGGCGAGGTCGGCGTGAGGCTCGGCCAGTACGTGACCAACGGCACCCAGCTCTTCTCACTGGTCCCGATGGACCGCTGGGTGATCGCGAACTTCAAGGAGGCCCAGACCCGCCGCATCGCGGTCGGCCAGAAGGCGGAGATCATGGTGGACGCCCTGGGCGGCGCCAAACTCACCGGCCGTGTCGAACGGCTGTCCCCAGCGGCGGGCTCGGAGTTCGCGGTGCTGAAGCCGGACAACGCCACAGGGAACTTCGTCAAGGTGCCCCAGCGGATCGGCGTACGCATCGCTGTCGATCCACGACAACCGCTGGCCGCGCGGTTGCGACCCGGGATGTCGGTCGAAGCCCATGTGGATATCCGAGGCGACCGCCGATGAGGCCGCTCGCCGCGTGCCTGACGGTGCTGGTCCTGGCGGGATGCGCGGGACCCCGCCCGCCGGCGCCCTCCGCCGCCGTGGTCTCTCCCCCCGCGCAGTGGCGGACACAGGCGGAAACCAGCCCCTACGTGCAGGCGGATTGGTGGGCGAGCTTCAACGATCCCGCGCTCAGCGCGGTGGTCGAGACCGCGCTCGCCCGCAACACCGATGTCGCCATCGCCGCGGCGCGGGTCGAGGAGGCGCGCGCGCAGTACCAGCTCGCCCAGGCCCAGCGCCTGCCCAACCTGGTCGGGGCGGCGGGCGGCGGGCGGCAACAGGACGTCAGCCCCTTTGGGCAGCCTCGACTGCAGACCGTCGGCCAGGCCCAGGTCTCCATCGCCTACGACCTGGATCTCTTCGGGCGTCTGGCGAACGCCAGCGAGGCGGCCCGGGCCTCGCTGCTGGCCACCGAGGCCGGACGCGACAGCGTGCGCCTGGCCGTCGCAGCGACAGCCGCCAGCGGCTACATCAACCTGCGGGCCCTCGACGCCCGCCTGGACGTCCTGCGCAGCACGCTCGAGGTCCGCGCCGAAACCCTGAAGCTCACCAAACGGCGCGCCGACACCGGATACGGCTCGCTGTTCGACCTGCGCCAGGCGGAGGCCGAGTACCACGGCGCCGAACAGCTGATCCCCGCCACCGAGGCCGCCATCGCCCGCCAGGAGAACGGCCTCGCCGTGCTGCTCGGCGACAATCCGCGCACCATCGCCCGCGGGCGAACGGTCTGGGACCTGAGCCCGCCGTCGGTTCCGGCGGGCCTGCCCGCAAGTCTCCTCCGCCGCCGCCCCGACCTGGCGCAGGCCGAGCAGCAGATCGTCGCCGCCGACCGGACGCTGGACGCCGCGCGCGCCGCCTTCATGCCGAATATCCAGCTCACAGCCGCGGGCGGTTACGTCGTTTCGACGCTGTTGGACGACCCGATCGGCATCTTTTCGGCCGGCGGCAGCATCCTCGCGCCGATCTTCGACGCCGGACGCCTGCAGGCCCAGCAAGGGATCGCCGCCGCCCGCCGTGACCAGGCGGCGTTCGCCTATCGCCGGGCCGCCCTGAGCGCCTTCCGCGAGGTCGATGACGCCCTCAGCAGCGAGCGCTTCTCAGCCGAGCAGGCCGTCGCACTCGCCGCGCAGCGGGAGTCTTTGGCCCAGGCCCTGGCGCTGGCCACGCGCCGCTACAAGGAGGGCTACGCGCCCTACTTCGAGCAGATCGACGCCCGGCGCATCCTGCTCCTGGTGGAGCTCAGCCTCGTCCAGGTGCAGGCCGACCGTCTGAACGCGGCCGTGTCGCTGTACCAGGCGCTCGGCGGCGGCTGGACGGCGGGTCAGACCGGCTAGGGCCGATCGACGCTCCCGGCCAAAGCGGGGCCGGTGGCGAAGTCCAGCGGTCGGACCCGGCCGGCGTCGCCTTTCAGGACTTCCCATCGCGTCGCCTCCCCGTCGCGCCAGAACCGGAGGTCGAACGACATCCTGTCAATGCGCACGTCGCGCACGGTCAGGTCGGGCATCCAGTCGGGCAATGCCGGGTCCAGATAGAGCACGCGATTGGGCGCGTCGGGCTGGAAGCCGAGGAACATCTGCAGGAACGAGAAGCACGATCCCGCCGCCCAGGCCTGCGGGGTGTTGGCGCCCAAGTACTGCACCGGAAAGTTCGTGGGCGATCGCGACAGGCCAGCATAGAGCTCGGGAAGCTGGTGCTGCTGGAAGTAGGACGCCGCGCCGCTGATGCCACGGGCGACCTGGGCGGCCTCCTCCACGAAACCGTACCGCCGGAAGCCCAGCGCGATCAGCCCGTTGTCGTGCGGCCAGACCGAACCGTTCTGGTAGGAGTTCGGATTGTAGGCGGGATGGTCGGACGACAGCGTCCGGATGCCCCAGCCCGTCCACATGTCCGGCGCCATCAGCCGCTTCACCACCCGGCCCGCGCGGTCCGGCGGGACGATGCCCGACCAGAGGCAGTGGCCGGGATTGGAGGCGACGCTCATGACCTTGGCCTTCTCCCCGTCTAGCGCGAAGGCGTAGTAGCCGCTGGCCTCGTCCCAGAAGACATCGTTGAAA
>JBOHKZ010000245.1:0-3849 GCA_050729355.1 Phenylobacterium sp.
ACGTGGGCGAGCTATCCGCCGCCAGCGACGCCAGCCAGAACACGCCGCCCCGCCCGCCGCCGAGCGGCGACGGGCGGCCGGCGGGCGGCTTCCTGGCGCTGGTCGACCTGCTGGCCGAGGCGCCCAAGCCGGTGGTCGCCGCGATCAACGGCCTGTGCATGGGCGGCGGGTTCGAGCTCAGCCTGGCCTGCGACATCCGCATCGCCGCGCCCACAGACGTGGTCATCGGCCTGCCGGAGACCCGGGTCGGCATCTTCCCCGGCGGCGGCGGCACGCAGCGGCTGCCCCGGGTGGTGGGCGAGGCCAAGGCGCTGGAGATCATCCTGCGCGGCCTCACCTTCGACGCCCAGGAGGCGCTCCGGATCGGCGTGGTGCACGAGATCGCCGCCGACCCGCTGGCCCGGGCGCTGGAGATGGCGGCGGAATGGGATCAACGCGGCGCGGACGGCATCGCCTACGCCAAGCGGCTCACCCGCGCCGCTTTGGACCGCCCGATCGTGGAGGGCCTGGCGGACGAGCGGCGCTCGTTCGCGGCGGTGATGCGGACGGCCTCGGCCCGCGAGGGCCTGCGCTCGGCCCGGCCCCCCGCTTCGATACAGGACCTTTAGGGCCAGGGCCTTTGGCGCCTGCCGTCTTGGCGATCACCGGCTTCTTCTTCGGCTTAGCCCAGCCGGCCTTGTATTCCATCTTCGGCGCCGGCGCGCCGGTGGCCTTGGCGGCAGGGCGGCCGTGCTTGTCGAAGCGCTTCTTCGGGCCGCTCCTGGCTCGTTCGCCGCCGCGGTCCAGCTCCACCGCGCCGCGCCGGGGGCCCGCCGCCACAGCGGCCGGCTTCTTCCAGAGCGGCCGGTCGCCGGTCGGCAGGTTCTGCGCCGAGATGTGATCGGCGAGCTGCTCGCGGATCACCCGCGGCCCCACCTCCTCGATCTCGCCCGGCATCAGGGTGGCGAGCGCGAAGGGGCCGTAGGAAAGGCGGATCAGCCGGTTCACCTTCAGTCCGAGCGCCTCCAGCACGCGGCGCACCTCGCGGTTCTTGCCCTCGGCCAGGACGACAGTGATCCAGAGGTTGGCGCCCTGCGGACCCTCCTTGGCCTTGTCCAGCTTGGCCTCGATCGCCCCGTAGTGGACGCCCTCGACGGTGATGCCGTTCTTCAGGGTGTCGAGCTTCTCCTGGGTGACCCGCCCACGCGCCCGCGCCCGATAGCGCCGCACGATGCCGGTCTGCGGCAGCTCCAGCGCGCGGGCCAGGCCGCCGTCGTTGGTCAGCAGCAGCAGGCCCTCGGAGTTGATGTCGAGGCGGCCGACCGAGATTAGGCGCGGCAGGCCCTGCGGCAGGTTCTCGAACACCGTCGGGCGGCCCTTCGGGTCATCGTGCGAGGTCACCAGGTCGATGGGCTTGTGGTAGCGGAAGAGGCGCGCGGGCTCGGCCTCGTTCACCACCTTGCCGTCGACGGTGAGGATATCGCCAGCCTCCACCTTCACCGCCGGGGTGGTCAGGATCTGGCCGTTCAACGCCACGCGGCCGGCCTCGATCAGCCGCTCCACCTCGCGGCGCGAGGCGACGCCGGCGCGGGCCAGCGCCTTGGCGATGCGGTCGCCGCCGCCGTCGGGCGCGACCGTTTCAGGCTTGGCATTCGGCGTGCGGGCTTGACCGGCGGGTGGCCGACCGGTTCGGTGCGGAGTGTGGACCATGATCTTCGCACCATGCGCATCGCGCTCGAAGCCGCGCAAGCCGCGGCCGCCCGTGGCGAGACCCCCGTGGGCGCCGTGGTGGTCGATCCCGCGTCGGGCGAAGTCATCGCGATCGGCGCCAACAACCCCATCGGATCGCACGATCCCACCGCCCACGCCGAGATCGTGGCGTTGCGCGCCGCCGCCGCCAGGCTCGGCAACTATCGGCTGACCGGCCTCACCCTGGTCGTCACCCTGGAGCCATGCGCGATGTGCGCCGGCGCGATCAGCCACGCCCGCATCGGCCGGCTGGTGTTCGGCGCCGAGGACCCCAAGGGCGGCGCGGTGATCCACGGCCCGCGCTTCTTCGAACAGCCCACCTGCCATTCGCGACCGCTCGTCGAAGGCGGCGTGCTGGCGGACGAAAGCTCGTCCATGTTGAAGGCGTTCTTCAAGGCGCGGCGAAAAGGGGCGGCGGAATGATCCTGGGACTGCTGGCGGCGGCGGTGATCGCCGCGCCCGACTTCGCCTGGATGGTCGGGACCTGGTCGGAGACCAAGGACGGGACCACGACGCGCGAGATGTGGATGCCGCCGCTCGACGGCGCCATGTCGGGCATCACCCAGACCAACACGGGCGGCAAGCTGGTCTCCATCGAGGTCGCCAGCATCACCGCCGAGCCGGCCGGCGTGACCTTCACCGCCCGGCCCCAGGGCCAGCCCGCGACCGCTTTCGTCCTGAAGCCCGGCAGGGCCGGCGAGGCGGTGTTCGAGAACGCCGCCCACGACTTCCCGCAACGGGTGATCTACCGCCGCTGCGGCGACGATCTCTGCGCCCGGATCGAGGGGACCATGGACGGCAAGGCGCAGGGGATGGACTGGCGCTACAAGCGGCTCAAGCCCTGAGCAGGGCTTGCCATCCGCCCGTCCAGGGCCGGAAGATGCTTCCATAACTTAGAACATTAGGGAGGTCGGTCATGGGATTGCTGGACGGTAAAGTCGCCATCATCACGGGCGCGGGGAACGGCCTCGGCGAGGCCTATGCGAAATTGTTCGCCGCCGAGGGCGCGTCGGTCGTCGTCAACGACCTGGGCGGCGCGCGCGACGGCACCGGCGCCGACAAGTCCGCGGCGCAGAAGGTGGTCGACGCGATCGTCGCGGCAGGCGGCAAGGCGGTGGCCAACGGCGACGACGTCTCCACCGTCCAGGGCGGCGAGAACATCCTGAAGACCGCGCTCGATACGTTCGGCGCCGCTAACATCCTGGTCTGCAACGCCGGCATCCTGCGCGACAAGACCTTCGCCAACACCTCCGAAGACGACTGGGACAAGGTCATCAAGGTGCACCTGAAGGGCACCTACTGCTGCGCCCTGCCCGTCTGGAAGTGGATGAAGGACAACGGCGGCGGCTCAATGGTGCTGACCTCGTCCACCTCCGGCCTCTACGGCAATTTCGGCCAGACCAACTACGGGGCGGCCAAGGCCGGCATCTATGGAATGGTCCGGGTGATGTCGATCGAGGGACGCAAGTACAACATCCGCGTCATGGGCCTGGCGCCCGGCGCCTTCACCCGGATGACCTCCGACCTGCCGGGCCGCAAGGACCGCGAGCCCGATCCCATGAGCCTGCCGGAGAACATCGCGCCCGGCGTGCTCTACATGGTCTCCGACCTCGCGGCCGAACAGTCCGGCAAGATCCTCGGCGTCTCCAGCCGCGGCGTGCGCGAGATCAAGATGCTGCAGACCAGCGGCTTCAATCCCGCCAAGCCCTACACCGCGCAGGATGTCGCCGACCACGCCTCGCAGGTGTTCTTCGGGAACGCCGAAGAGCGCACCGCCCAGACCGCCTGAGCTGCAACAGAGAAAAGGGGACGCCCCATGGCCGACGGTTCGGTTCAGGGAATGACGCACGACCGCTATGCGGCGGTGCGCACCGTGTTCGAGGGCAATCTCGAGAGCGGCGCCGACGTGGGGGCCTCGTTCTGCGCGACGCTCGAGGGCGAGACGGTGGTCGACATCTGGGGCGGGTTCGCCGACCCAGCTCGGACGCGGCCGTGGGAGCGCGACACCATCATCAACGTCTACTCGACCACCAAGACGATGACCGCGCTGTCGGCGCTGATCCTGGCCGACCGCGGCGACCTCGACTTCGACGCCCCGGTCGCCCGCTACTGGCCGGAGTT
>JBOHKZ010000246.1:0-9543 GCA_050729355.1 Phenylobacterium sp.
CGGGCCGTGAGCGCGCCCTTGTGGGCCGGGTCGGCGGCCAGGGCGGCGCTGGTCAGGCGCAGCGCCAACGCCGGGTCCGTGGCGACCAGCGCCTCGGCGCGGGCGGCGATCGGATCGGCGCCCCCGGCCAGCTTCGCGAGTTCGCGGTCGGTGTCGGACGGCGCGGTCGGATACATGGTCGCCGGGTCGGTGTCGAACCAGCCGACATAGCCTTCGTAGATGCCGCGGACCGACCAGGTGAGTGCGCCGTAGCCCTCGCCCACCTCCAGCTCGGGCGGCAGCTTGATGGTCTTCATCAGGGTGAAGACGTCCTTGCCCTCGTTCATGCCGCGCACCGTCGCGTCGTGCACGAAAAGGATGGCGTCGCGGTATTGGGTGAGCGTCTTCTGGACGTTCGCGGCGCCGACGATCGGCGGGCCGTGGCTCGGGAAGACGATCTCCGGCTTCAGCGCCAGCACCCGGTTGAGCGAATTGACGTAGTTCAGCGCCGGCCGCGTCTCGGTGCCCCGGAGCGTGTAGAGGTTGGGGAAGGACGCATAGTAGTTGTCGCCGATGAAGACCGCCTTCAACTCGGGGATCCAGACGTTCACGTGGTCGGGCGTTTCGCCGGGCGCGGCGAAGCAGTCGAAGGTCAGGTCGCCCAGCTTGAACTTGTAGTCCTTCTCGAACAGCACGTCGGCGAGCGGCGGGGCGGCGTAGTTCCCGGGGTTCGGATTGCCCACGGCGCGCAGGCCGGGCGCGTTGTACTGGGCCGCGTTGCGAACGCCGAAGAAGCCGTTCAGCCGGGTCTGGTAGTTACGGAACTCGACCTCGTTGGCCTGGCCGATGACGTGCGTTCCCGCCTCCTTCCAGGCCGCGACGCCGCCGGTGTGGTCGCCGTGGGCGTGGGTCAGGATGATGTCGCGGGTCGGCGCCCGGGAGACGGCGGTGAGCAGGGCCCGGTGGCGCGCCACGTTGGCGGCGCTCGACGTGTCGACGATCACGTTGCCGGCCTTGGTGGTGACCATGAAGGTGTTGCCGAAGCCCAGAGCCAGCCAGACCCGGCCGCCGGCGAAGCTCAGCGCCTGGGCCTGGTTGCGGCCGGCCGCCGTCGGCTGATCGGCGCCCATGCGTTCCGGCGCCTGGGCCAGGGCGGGCGCGGCGAGCGCCAGAACGGCGGCGAACGCCAGGGCGAAGGTCTTGCGCATGGATGTCTCCCGTCGTTCCGGACTTGCGTTGCCGGCCCAGTCGTCCGATGGCTCCGGCATGACCGAAGACCGCACGCCCGTGACCCCCGAACCGCAAGACCCCGAAGCCGCCCGCCGCAAGCTGATCGGGCGGGCGATGGTGGTCCTGCTGCTCGGGCTCGTCGCCGTCTACGTCTACTTCACGTTCCGCAGCCAGGGCTGACCGAGGCGCCTACTTCGCTTCCGCCTGAGCCTTCATGGTGGCCACGAGCGCGGTGAACTGCTTGGCGCGGCGCTCCTTGTCGGCGGCCTTGGCCTCCGGCGTCTTCAGCGGCTCGGCGTCGTAGATCAGCGTGTAGAGGATCTTCGACTTCTTGGCGCCGTCGGGACGCACCTCGACCGTGCCGTGATAGTCGATCGGCGATTTCGGCTGAGCGTAGCTGTAGGACATCGCGGTCTTTGCAACGAGCACTTCGTCCACGCGGCCGGCGATCCGGCGCACGGCGCCCACCTCGCCGTCCTTGCCTGAGGTAATCTCGCAGGTGGTCTTGAACCACGCGCCGATATCGCAATAGGCCGAAACCTTTTTCCAGGTGACGTCGGCGGGGCGGTCGACGGTCGCCTCCAGCGGAATGACGGCGTACTCCGCGGCGGCGGCTGCGCCGGCGGACAAGGCAAGCGCGCTCAGCGCGGCGGCGGTAAGTCTCAGCATGTTTGTTCCCCCAGTTATGAGACCGACATTGGCCATGCGTCGCAACGTAAGCCAAGGCCTGCGTTAAGCGGTTGTTCCGCAATCGCCGGTAACCCTATCCGCTCAAGTTGAGTGGTGTGTATGGCCAGTTTCCGGCTTCCTGAACTCTCGAAATTTGACGCCGTCGCCAGGGATTCACGCAACCTGGCGCTGGGCCGGATCGTGGCCGCGGGCCTGGCGGTCCTGCTGGTCTACCGCACCCTGGGTCCAGTCACGGGGCTGGTCTGGGGCGGTGCGCAGCTGACCTGCGAGATCCTGATCTGGATCTCCACCGTTCCCCTTACCCGGGGCGCGCCCGGTCGCCCCGCGCAGCGCCTGGCGTTCATGGCCGCGACCGTCGCCAACTCCTGTGTCTGGCTGACGCTCAGCCTGATCTTCTGGCATTCTTCCACGCAGGGTTCGGCGTTCACCGCCCTGCTGATCTGGGGCTGCCTGCTGGTCAACGCGACCAGCTTCGCCTTCCGATCGCCGGCCGCCTTCGCGATGTTCGCCACCCCGGTGACGGTGGTGCTGACCCTGACGCCGATGCTATCGCCGAGGTTCCAGGGTCCGCAACAGACCATGGTCTGCGTCGGGGCCTTCATCCTGGCCGCCTATGCGATCCTGTCGGCGCGCCGCAACATGGTGGCGGCTCGCCAGCTGGAGGACGCCCACGAAGCGCTGGAGCGCGAGCGCGCGGCCGCCGAGAGCGCCAACCTCGCCAAGTCGGCCTTCCTGGCCACCATGAGCCATGAAATCCGCACGCCGCTGAACGGGGTGATCGGCATGGCCCAGGCGATGGCGCGCGATGACCTGCCCAGTGCGCAGCGCGAGCGGCTGGCGGTGATCCGCTCCGGCGGCGAGACCCTGCTCTGCCTGCTGAACGACCTCCTGGACCTGTCGCGGATCGAGGCCGGCCGACTGGAGCTGGAGGACGGCGTCGTCGACGTGGCCGAGATCGCCGCGAGCGCCCAGGCAGCCTTCACCGCGCTGGCCGCCGACAAGGACATCCACTTGGAGCTCGAGGTGAGCCCGGCCGCGCAAGGCTGCTGGCGCGGCGACCCGACCCGGGTGCGGCAGGTGCTCTACAATCTGGTGTCCAACGCCGTGAAGTTCACCGCCCGCGGCTCGGTGCGGATCGTGGTGGCCCACGATGGCCATGCGCTCTCGATGGCGGTCTCCGACACCGGTCCCGGCATACCGGCCGAGCGGCTGGAGGCGTTGTTCGAGAAGTTCGTCCAGGCCGACGCCTCGACCACCCGCCAGTTCGGCGGCTCAGGCCTCGGCCTGGCGATCTGCCGGGAACTGGCGGCGTTGATGGGCGGCCAGGTGACGGCGGTCAGCCGCGAGGGCGAGGGTTCAACCTTCACCCTGGTCCTGCCCCTGGCGCGCGCCGAGCGGCGGGCCCAGCCGCGGGCTGTCGCGCGTGCGCAGTCCAGCGAGCGTTCGGGCCTGCGTGTGCTCGCCGCGGAAGACAATCCGATGAACCAGCAGGTGCTCTCGACGCTGCTCGGCCAGCTGGGCGTCGACCTCGTCCTGGTGGGCGACGGCGCCCAGGCCGTCGAAGCGAGCATGAGCGACGACTTCGACCTGATCCTCATGGACGTGCAGATGCCGGTCATGGATGGACCCACCGCCACCCGCACGATCCGGGCGCGGGAACGGATGATCGGCCGGCGCACACCGATCCTTGCGCTGACCGCCAACGCCATGGCGCACCACGAAGCGGAGTACCGCGCCGCCGGCATGGACGGCCTGGTCGCCAAGCCGATCCAGCTGGCGCACCTGATCGCCGAGATGGACCGGGTTCTGAGCGACGAAGAATTCCCCATCGCGTCCGTCATCTAGGTGACAGCTCGCGAGCCGCGTCGCTAGCGCGACCAGGACGTGCTATTTCAGGGCGCTCAAGGCGAGTGAAGCGCGGAGGCGCAGACGCCGGTGTTTGCGCCCAAGGTTGCAAAACCCACGCCGAACGCGGCCCGCGCCGCGCCCGCCGCCGCACGTCGCAAGCTCGCCATCGGGCGAACCCACGACCCCCTCGAGCACGAAGCCGACCGGATCGCCCAGCAGGTGACTGCCGGGCGAGAACCGCTTCCGGCCATGTCTTCCGCGCCGCCGCCCGCGCTCGGCCAGAATGGCGCTGCCGGGGAGGCGCCCGCGGTGGTCGATGACGTGCTCAGCAGACCCGGCCAGCCGCTCGATGCCCAGACGCGCGGTTACTTCGAGCCGCGCTTCGGCCGCGACTTCTCCGGCGTGCGCGTCCACGCCGACGGACTCGCGGCGCGCTCCGCGGAGGCGGTCTCGGCGCGCGCCTATACCGTGGGCGACCAGATCGTCTTCGGCGCCGGCGCCTTCGCACCCCATCACCCGGCGGGGCAAAAGCTCATCGCCCACGAGCTGGCCCATACGCTGCAGCAGGGCCGGGCGCCCGCGGTCTTCATGCAGCGCCAGCCCGCGGCCGCGCCAGCCCAACCCGCGCCAGCGCCGCGCCAGGACTATGTGTTCATCATGGGTGCGGACAGGAAGGGGACCAACAACCCCTTCTTCACTGAGGCGGCGCGCTATTTCCGCGCCCACCTGCCGAACGCGACCATGGTGGAAGACCAGCGCAGCCTGGACGACCTCCTCGCCTGGGTCGCGGCGAACGTCACCGCCCCGATCGGCCATCTCTACATTGTCTCGCACGGCAATGAGGACGGCACGCTGGCCTTTGGCCTCAATTCCTCTGACGCAGACGCGCACATGACGGTGAGGGAGCTTCGGGCCGCCCTGCATCCCTCGACGGGCGGCTCGAGCTCACTGCACTCGGTGGGCAGCGCCGTGGACGCGCAGACGCGCATCCAGATCAAGGGCTGCGATATCGGCCGCACCCGGGAAATCGTGGAGCTGCTCGACGAGGCGTTCGGCGGCGCCGGGACCGTGAACGCCCCGACCCATGAGCAGAAGTACTCGAGCGACTCGACCCTCGGCGAGCAGGCGCGCCACACCGCCCACGACCAGAAGATCAAGGCCTTCACCGACGCCCTGCCCGCCCTGCCGTCCGCGCCGGATCCGGTGGACAAGACGCTCAAGGGCGATGCGCGCAAGGAGGCGCAGAAGGCGCACGACGAGGCCGCCAAGGCGCGCAAGTCCGCGCAGGCCGCCCGCAAGACGGCCATCGCCGCCGAGGAGACGCGGATCAAGCCTGAGCTCGACGTGATAGCCGAGAAGGCCACGATGGTGCAGTCCCTCTCCGGCCCGATGTTCCAGCATCCGGGGACGAAGCTTTTTACGGCGGCTGAGCTGCAACCCGAGATCGATCGGCTCTACGCCCACCTGCCTGAGGCGCGCCGCAAGCAGATCGCCGCCCAGCTTGTCGCGCCGGACAGCGGCGGCCCCAACAACCAGACCGGCCAGAGGGTCGACCGCGTCAGGCCCTACTCGGAATCCTTCCCTGACCCCGCGACGCTTTCGGAAGCCATGCCGCTCTACGGCAAGGACTTCAAGGACAGGCATTTCGTCCCCAAGACCTTCACCTCGACCCCGACCCCGGACGGTGTGGTGGTTGTCTTCAAGGGGGTGACCCATCCCCCGGGCGAAGACGCCCATCCCGACACGATGACCTATGCGCCCCAGCCGGTGCCTACCGACGCGTCGATTATCGCAAACGGGAAGCCCGAAATTAACAATCCGGACCGCTACGCTTGGCGCGTGGAACGCACCCACAACGCCAAGACCGGGAAGACCACCCTGACCGCCGTCGGCGAACGGGTGATGGCCTATCTCCACCACGGCTCCCTCGACGCCGCCCCGCACAATCGCTTCATCCGCCCGGAAACCGATCCGAACTTCTACGCCACCTCCACCTTCACGCCGCCGCCACCTTGAACGAGCGCCGCGAAGTTGCGGTCAGCTGAACGGGCCGACCTTGAGTGCGATGCTGACGACGGCGGTGAGCCCCAGCGCGAGGAGCAGCAGGGCGGTGATCAGGGTCATCGACGGCGGGAACGGGCTTTCGCCGTAGAGCAGGTCCTCCTGCACCATTCGGCGCCGCTCGCCGCGCAGCGCCAGCATGAACTGCACGTGGTAGACGATGCCGACGATCAGCATGACGAGCCCCAGCAGGATCAGCGCCATGCCGAAGTTACGGGGCGCCTCGCCGCTTTCGAAGACGTGGCTGGTCTGGAGCTTCTCGAACACCTGGTAGATCGTGAAGCCGAAGCTGATCAGCGACAACGAGGTGCGGATCACCGACATCAGGGTCCGGTCGGCCGACAGCCGGGTGCGCTGGAACGACATGCCGGTCCGCCGCTTCGACATGTCGGTGCGCTCGTCGGAGAGCCCGGTGCGGTACTCCGAGAGTTCAGTCCGGTGCTCCGACAGGTCGGTGCGGTGGTTGGAGAGACCTGTCCGATAGTGCGAGTAGGCCACCGACGCGGCGTCGGCGTTGGATTCATCCACGACGGGGATGGGCGGCACGGGCTCGCGCGCCCAGCCTGCCGGCTTCTTGAGGACGGTTCTCGCCATGATGGACTCGCTCCGCTGGGGCCCCGGCGCATGCTGTTGCGCCGACCCCCGCCGAGCCATCGGGTATTTCCCGAGGCGGTCTCCGGGATCGCCCGAGGGCGGCCCTACTGCTCGAGCTTGGCCAGCTCGGCGTCGGAGATGTCCTCGTTCGAGTAGACGTTCTGCACGTCGTCGTCGTCTTCGAGCATCTCGAGCAGTTTCATCAGGGTGGCGACGCTGTCGCCCTCGACCGGCGTGCGGGCCTTGGGACGCCAGGCGATGGCGGTCGACTTGGCGGGGCCCAGCGCGGCTTCCAGGGCCGCGGCGACCTCGGAGAGGTCAGCGAAGGCCGTGTAGATGGTGTGGCCGTCCTCGTCGCTCTCGACGTCCTCGGCGCCGGCCTCGATGGCGGCTTCCATGACCTTGTCCTCGGAACCGGCCTGCGGCCCGTAGACGATCTGGCCCACGCGGTCCCAGGTGAAGGCGACGGAGCCGGTGGCGCCGAGATTGCCGCCGTACTTGGAGAAGGTGGAGCGCACGTTGGCGGCGGTGCGGTTGCGGTTGTCGGTCAGCACCTCGACGATGACGCCGACCCCGCCCGGGCCGAAGCCTTCGTAGCGGATCTCGTCATAGGCCTCGGCGTCGCCGCCGGTGGCCTTCTTGATCGCCCGGTCGATGACGTCCTTCGGCAGGGATTCCGCCTTGGCGTTGTTCACCGCCAGGCGCAAGCGAGCGTTCATGGCGGGGTCGGGCAACCCAGCCTTGGCCGCCACGGTGATCTCTCGCGAGAGCTTGGAGAACAGCTTGGATCGGGCGGAATCCGCGCGACCCTTGCGATGCATGATATTCTTGAACTTGGAATGTCCGGCCATGGTCCGTTTCGGCAGGTCGCGATGGAACGAGCGCCGCTTCTACTCTTCAGGCGCGAGGTTCGGAACCCCTGCCATGCGCAAGGGTTAGGCAAAGGGCCGCAAGCGGAGGCATAGCCATGAGTGAACAGGCGTACGACGACTTGGACGGCATGTCTGACGATGGCAGGCCTACCGACACCAACGGCGAACTTGTGCATTGGATGCAGCCCAAGCCGTTGAGCGTCGGCGCTGTCGGCATATCGGCCGCGGCGGCGGGAGCGTTCGCCGTGGGCGCGGTGACCGCGGTGGTCGTGTTGGCCTTGCTGCACTGGCTGGGCCCCGAGCGCGAGGTCGAGACGCCGCGGCGCTGGTTCAGGCGCGACGGCTGACCCTAAGCGGCAGCCCGTCCTTGGGCCGCAGGGCGAGGTCGGAGACGACCTCCACTCGGCGTCCGGGAACCGGCGCGAATTCGAACCGGGAGAGCCATTCGGCCAGGATCAGCAACGCCTCGGCGGTGGCGAACTGCGCGCCGATGCAGACCCGCGGCCCGGCGCCGAAGGGGATGTACTGGAACCGGTGTTGCGCGGCCTTGGCTTCGGGGGCGAAGCGTTCGGGGTCGAAGCCGTCGGGATTGTCCCACAGCGCCTGGTGACGATGCAGCACCCACGGCCAAATGCCGACGTAGTCGCCCTTCCTTATCTTCAGGTCCCCGAGCGTGTCGTCGGCGGCCGCCTGGCGTTCGATGCGCGGGGCGGGCGGATACAGGCGCATGGCCTCCTCCAGCACCCAGCGCAGGTAGGTCAGTTTCTCCAGCACTTCGGCGGGGGTGGCGCTTGTGGCCAGCGCCTCGCGCGCTTCTTCGGCGGCCCAGGCCTGGACCTGCGGCTGCTCGCTCAGGAGGTAGAGGGTCCAAGTGAGGGCGTTGGCCGTGGTCTCGTGGCCCGCGACCAGGAAGGTGACGGCGTTGGAGAGCGCCAGTTTCGCGGCCTCCTTCGGCGGATGGTCCACGGCGAAGGCCTCGAGCAGGCGGGTCATGAAGTCGGCGGGCGGCGCGGGGTCCGCCTGGCGGGCGGAGATGAAGGCCGCAAGCCGGTCGGTCAGGAAGGCCTCGCCCCGGCGTCCCGCCCGGGCGGTCGGCGATGGATCGAGCGCGCTCAGGCCCAGAAGGGCCAGGAACCCGCCCCGGCCGGCCTGAGCCAGCATTGCGGCGACATGTTCGGCCGCCTCGCCGCCGGTCAGGCCGTGCTCGCCGGAGAACAGGGCGCGGCTGATGACGTCGAAGGTCGCCCGGGTCGAGCCGGCCGCGACGTCGATGACGCCCGGCGCGAGAGTCGCCCATGCGGCGGCTGTCTCGCTGGCCACCGCCGTGAAGATCGGCAGGAATTCCTCGGTCGCGGCGGGGGTGAACACCGGCGCCATCAACCGGCGTTGGCTGCGCCACGCTGGACCGTCCACGCCGAACAGGCCGTCGGCAAGCAGTGGGGCGATGCGGCGCAGCAGGCTGGGCTTTGGATAGTTGGCGACGTTGTCGAGCAGCACGCGCCGCACCGCCTCCGGGTCGTTGATCGCGTGGTAGGTGGCGCCCAGGATGACCTGGGTGGTGTTGGGCTCGCGGAAGCTGTCGGCGGTCCACCATTTCACGATGTTGCGCGAGGCCGGGCCGAACAGGGCGCTCCAGCGCGACGCCGGTTTATCGAGGCGCGCCGGGGCGGCCGGGGTGAAGCCGAGGGGATCGATCGCCTGGACGCTCATGGCCGTCTCCGCGCGTTTCGCCTGGAGACGATGGGCGCGATGCTGCGTTGCAGCAAACGAGGAAATGGCGGTGACTCCGTGAGTTCAGCTCACGGTTTCGCAGTCGAGGCGGTGAATGTTTCCCCTGGCGAGCCGGAAGATCGCGTCCTGCGGGACATCGAGCGTCAGAACGTCGTGCTTCGGCAGGCCGGCGTAGAGACCGCGCAGCACCCGGCCTGAGGCGCCGTGGCTGACGACCACCATCCGGCGTTCAGGCTCGGGCGGCAGGTCTGCCAGGAAGCTCTCGACCCGGGCCAGCACCTGCTCGTAGGTCTCGCCGCCGGGGCCGCGGAAGATCAGCTCGCCGCCCGAGAGGCTCTCGCCGTGCTCGGCGATCACGTCCTCGCGCAACAGCCCTTCCCAGTCGCCGCAGCTCACTTCCGCCAGCCGCTCATCGAGTTCGACGGCGAGGCCGCTGGCGCGTGCAATCTGGTTCGCTGTGGCCCAGGCGCGGCCGAGCGGGCTGGAGACCAGCCGCCAGCCCTCCCCTTGCCGGATCAGGTCGCGCACCAGTTCGCCC
>JBOHKZ010000247.1:0-2426 GCA_050729355.1 Phenylobacterium sp.
GGCCGGAGCCGCCGCAGTTGCGGGCGCAGCGGCTGCCGCCGCGGCGGCCGGGTTCGGCGCCGGGATCGGCAGGGTGCCGCCCCTGGAGTGCAGGTAGGCGATCACGTTGATCCGGTCTTGCGGCTGCTTCAGGCCGACGAAGGTCATCTTGGTGCCCGGAATGTACTTCTGCGGGTTCTTCACGAACTCGTAGATGTGCTCGTAGTCCCAGACCTGCTGCTTGCCGCCGAACTCGGTCATCGCGGCCGAGTAGGCGAAGCCGCCGTGGCTGCCAGGCTTGCGGCCTTCGACGCCCCACAGGTCCGGGCCGGTGCCGTTCGGGCCGCCCTCGTCGGCGTTGTGGCAGGACTTGCACTTCTGGAACACCGCTTCGCCCGCGGCGACGTCGGCGGTCGGGAGCACAGTGCCCCAATCCGGCGGCACATCGGCGACAGCGGCCGCGCCGGCGCTGTCGTCGACGACTTCCACCGCGTAGCCGGGCTTCTCGACCTTCTCCTGGCCAAAAACGCCCGAGGAGAGTTCCCGTAGGCCTACAATGGCCAGGCCTGTCGCCAGCACAGCGCCGGCTACCTTGTTGAAGGTTAGGTCGCTCATAGGTCTTAAATCGGCCCTCTAACGGCCGGCATGACTGGCCGGCGAAAGCGCGGGAATCCCGCCCCTTGTTGCGCCCGGCTCTCTTACACGCTACCGGCGCTCACGCAACCGCCCACGCACCTTGGCATGAACCCGATAGTCCTGATCCCCGCGCGCATGGCCGCGACCCGCCTGCCGGGGAAGCCCCTGGCGGACATCGCCGGCGCGCCGATGATCGTCCGCGTGCTGCGCCAGGCCGAAGCGGCGAACGCCGGTCCGGTGGCCGTGGCCGCCGGCGATCCGGAGATCGTCGAGGCGGTCGAACGGGCGGGCGGTCGAGCCATCCTGACCGATCCGGACCTGCCTTCGGGCTCCGACCGCATCCTGGCGGCGCTGGCGATCCTCGACCCGCAGATGAAGCACGACGTGGTCATCAACCTGCAGGGCGACATGCCGTTCGTGGCGCCGGGCCTGCTGGCCGCCTGCGCCGGGCTGCTGGCGCAGGAGCCTGACTGCGACATCGCGACGGTCGTGGCGCCGGAGGCCTCGGCCGCCGACCGCGGCAATCCGGATGTGGTCAAGGCCGTGCTGGCGATGCAGCCGGGCGGACGGATGGGCCGGGCGCTCTATTTCACGCGCTCCACGCTCTATGGCGAGGCGCCCGTCTGGCGGCATATCGGCATCTACGGCTACCGGCGCGACGCGCTGCTGAAGTTCACCGCCGCCCCGCCGTCCCCGCTGGAACAGCGCGAGAAGCTGGAGCAGCTGCGGGCCATGGAACTCGGTCTTTCAATCTGGGCGACTGTCGCCGACGACGCGCCGATCTCGGTTGACAGCCCCGCCGACTTGGAGCGGGCGCGGGCCTATGCGAGGAGCTTGGCATGAGCCGCCCCCACATGCCGCGCGCGCCGCGCCCCGCCGATGCCGCCGCACCGCTGAAAGCCGTCCCCGGCGATCGCATCGCCTTCCAGGGCGAGCTGGGCGCCAACAGCCATGAGGCCTGCGTCGCGGCCTTCCCGGAGTTGGAGCCCGCGCCCTATCCCACCTTCGAGGACGCCTTCGATGCGGTGAAGTCCGGCGTCTGCCGCCTGGGCATGATCCCGGTGGAGAATTCCATCGCCGGGCGGGTGGCCGACGTGCACCACCTGCTGCCCTCGTCGGGCCTGAAGATCATCGGCGAGCGGTTCAAGCCGATCCACTTCCAGCTGATGGCCAACCCCGGCGTGAAGCTGGAGGACGTCAAGGTGGTGGCCAGCATGCCCATCGCGCTCGCCCAATGCCGCAAGACCATCAAGCGGCTGAAGGTGAAGACCGAGGGCGTGGGCGACACGGCCGGCGCGGCCCGCACGCTCGCCGAGCATCCCGATCCGACGCGGGCGGCGATTTCGCCGGCCCTGGCGGCCGAGATCTACGGCCTGGAGATCCTGGCCCGCGACATCGAGGACGAGCACACCAACACCACGCGCTTCCTGATCATGACGGCGGAGAAGACGCCGTCGCCGCCGCCTTTCACCCAGCCCTGCATCACCAGCTTCACCTTCAAGGTCCGCAACCTGCCGGCGGCGCTCTACAAGGCGATGGGCGGGTTCGCGACCAACGGCGTGAACATCTCCAAGCTGGAGAGCTACATGGAGGGCGGCGCCTGGTCGGCGACGTTCTTCTACGCCGAGGCCGACGGCCGGCCCGAGGATCGCGGCCTGGCGCTGGCCTTCGAGGAGATCGCGTTCTTCTCCGAGAAGTTCGAGATCCTGGGGGTCTATCCGGCGGACCCGTTCCGGACGCGCGGGTAAGGTAGACGTCGTGCAGTTGCTCCCCCGCTGGGGGAGCTGTCGGCGAAGCCGACTGAGGGGGTC
>JBOHKZ010000248.1:0-8266 GCA_050729355.1 Phenylobacterium sp.
GATCCCAGCCGGATGCGCGTCGTGCTTGTGGAGGGCCGCGTCTCCGTCGCCTCGGCGGGATCGACCGCGCGGCCGACCCTGCTCAGGGCGGGCCAGCAGCTCGAGGCTGAGCCGGGGCGGGCGCCGGTGGTCTCCACGGCGAACATTGATGCGATCCTCGACTGGCGCGAGGGCTTCGTGACCTTCGACGACATGCCGCTGTCGCAGGTCGTGCAGGTCCTGAACGAGCGCGGTCCGGATCAGGTCGTGATCGGCGATCCACGTGTCGCCCGGCTGCGGATCAGCGGGCGCTTCCAGACCGGAGATCTGGCAAGGTTCGGCCGCACGCTGGCGCAAGTGCATCCCGTGCGCCTGGTGCAAACCGCGCCGCATCACTTCGAGATCGTTCCCGCGGGCTAGGTCGGTCGCGGCCTCGGCGCCGATCAAACGCTAACCTGCGTGCCCATCTCCACCACCCGCCCCGGCGGGATATGGAAGAAGTCGATGGGGTCGGCGGCGTTCTTGGTGAGCCAGATGTAGAGCCGGTCCATGCCGGGCGGCAGCTGGGAGTGGGCGGCGCGCACCAGCGTGCGGCGGCCGACGAAAAACGAGGTGCTCATGATGTCCATCTTGACGCCCCGACCGCGCAGCGCCGCCAGTTCGCGCGGCACGTTCGGCGTTTCCATGTAGCCGTGGGTCAGCACGATGCGCGTGAAGTCGGGGCTCAGCCGCTGGATCTCGGCGCGGTCTGCGTCTGGCACGCGCGGCGTCTGGGCGCTGCGGACGCTGACGATCAGGTTCGTCTCGTGCAGCACCCGGTTGTGCTTGAGGTTGTGGAACAGCGCAGTCGGGACGCGGGTGGAGTCGGCGGTGAGGAACACGGCCGTGCCAGGCGCCCGGTAGACCGACCGCGAGGCCAGCACCGGCAGCATCTCCTCCAGCAGCGGATTGTCCCGCTCGATCTTGCGGCGGATCAGGTCGGAGCCCCGCGCCCAGGTCGCCATCACGAAGAACAGCGCCGCGCCGATCAGGAGCGGCACGAAGCCGCCGGACAGCAGCTTCAGGGCGTTGGCGCCCAGGAAGATAGTGTCGATGACGAACAGAGGTCCGACCAGCGCCAGCGCCCCCCAAAGCGGCCACCGCCATTTCCGCGTGACCACGATGAAGGCCAGGATCGTGGTCACCACCATCGTCCCGGTGACCGCCAGGCCGTAGGCGTGGGCCATGGCGCTGGAGGTATGGAATATGCCCACCAGGAAGACGACGCCGATGGCGAGCAGCAGGTTGATCTGCGGGATGAAGATCTCGCCGGCCTGGGTCTCGGAGGTGCGCAGCACGGTGAGCCGGGGCAGGTAGCCCAGCTGGATCGCCTGGTTGGTGAGCGAGAAGGCGCCGGTGATCACCGCCTGGCTGGCGATCACCGTCGCGGCCGTGGCCAGCGCGACCATGGGCGCGCGCAGGAGCAGCGGCGTCATCTGGAAGAACCAGTCACGGTTCTCGATGGCGTGGCCATGCGCGAGCGCGACCTGGTGCTGGGCGAAGCCGCCTTGGCCCATGTAGTTGAGGATGAGGGCCGGCAGGACGAAGAACAGCCAGGACGCCTGGATCGGCCAGCGGCCGAAATGGCCCATGTCGGCGAACAGCGCCTCGGCGCCCGTCACCGTCAGGAAGACCGACCCGAGCACGAAGAGGCCCGCAACCCCGTGGTGAAGCAGGAAGCCGATCGCGTGATGTGGACTGATCGCCAGCAGCACCCGCGGCTCGGACGCGATGTGCGGGACGCCGATCCCGGCGATGGCCAGGAACCAGACCAGGCAGATCGGGCCGAACCACCGGCCCACGCCGGCCGTGCCGCGCGACTGGACCAGGAACAGGCCCATCAGGATCACCAGGCTCGCGAAGATCACCGCGCCCTGGGTCACGTGGTCCGCGAGCGCCGGCACGGATCGCAAACCCTCGACCGCCGACAGCACTGAGATGGCCGGGGTGATGATCGCGTCGCCGTAGAACAGCGCCGCCCCCGTGACGCCCAGCACGAAGATCAAGGTCGAGCGGCGGCCGACCGCGCCCTCGGCGAGCGCGGCCAGCGACAGGACTCCGCCTTCGCCGTTGTTGTCGGCGCGCATCAGGAAGAGCACGTACTTGACCGTGACGATCAGGATCAGCGCCCAGAGCGCCAGCGAGACGACGCCCATCACCGCCTCGGCGGTGACGCCGCCGGCCTGCCCCAGGGCCTCGCGGAACGAGTAGAGCGGGCTGGTGCCGATATCGCCGAACACCACGCCGACGCTGCCGAGCGCCAGCGCCCAGAAGCGCTTGTTCGGGGAATGTGCGGGGCCCGCAGTCGGGGGCTCCGTTGCAGAGACCATGATCGCCCTTAAGCCACGTCGGGCGAGCCGGCGCCTCACGAGAAAAGTGCGCCACCCTTGCCGCAAGCCCGCATAAGGATTCCATGCGGAAAGGGCGGTTCTGCATAAGGGAAGTGTAAGGGCGCGACCTCCCGACGGCGTCAGTGCTGAGTCGGCTGGTCGCTCAGGGTCCAGTCCCGGCCGGGAGGTCCGCCGCCATTCTCATGGCGATGGATGCCGACGCCGACGGCGGTGATTACGACCAGCAGGGCGAGGATCAGCTCGCGCCACCAGGCCCGGCGGCGCCTGGCCATCACCCGGTCGTACGGCGATTGCTCATGGTAATTCAGCGGACGCATCAGGTGGATCCTCCTGTCGCGACAAGCCGCGGTCGAGGCGAGGACGGACGGGCGGCAGGCGGCGTGAAGCAGTGCAGTTCCTTGACGCCAGCCTCGACCACGACGATCCCGACGACGCCCGCATGGGCGCGCTCGCGCGCCAGGCGGCAGGCGAAATCGATGGCCGTCTCCAGGAGCGAAAAGTCGCCTTGCTTGGCGTTGTCGAGCGTGACGCGCCAGCCGCCCGGCCAGCGCGCGACCACGTATTTGCACGCGCTGGCGTCGCCCGGATCAGCCCACGCCATGGTGCGGCTCCTCTCGCGGGAGTTGCCCGGCGATGGCGATGAAGTTGTCCAGGGCGTCGTTGTGGGCGTCGGCGCGCCACATCAGGCTGTAGCCGATCTCGGCCGTCGGGCTGTCGATCGGCCGCACGCAAAGGCCGGGGCAGAGCGTCCCGAGCGTGGCGTCGGAACAGACCATCACGCCAAGGCCCAGGCCGACCAGGTCGAAGAGCGTGTCCCGCTCCACCAGGAAGTGCACGAAGTTCGGCGCGCCTCCGAGGGCGTGGGAGATGGCGTGCTGCAGGGTCTTGTCCCTTGAGCCGTCGCCGGCCAGCACGACGATCTGCTCGCGAAGGCTGGCCGCGGCGACCGTCTTGTCGGCGGCCAGCGCGTGGCTTTCGGGCAGGACCGCAATCAGCCGTTCCTGCCCCAGCGGCGCGCGGAGCCAGCCGCGCCGCGCGGTCAGGTCGGACGCGATGGCGGCGTCGATGTGCCGGCCGTCCAGCTCCGTCCGCACGCTCACGTCGTCGAGGTCTTCGATGACCAGATCGACGTCGGGGTGGGCGGCGCGAAAGGTGGCCAGCAGCCGTCGCGCCACGCCGCCGTGCAGTGAGCAGGTGAGGCCGAGCACAAACCGGCGACGCGGGCGCGCCGCCCAGCGAGGGAACAGCTCGCCCGATTCACGGAACGGCTGCGCCGCCCCACTGGTCGGCGTGAGCCCTGCCAGCGAGGCCTTGAGGCCGAAGGTCGGCCAGTCCACGGGTCTGAACATGGCTCAGGCCGCCTTGCGCCAATCTTCGACCAGGCGCCGCGCAACGTGCAGCTCGCGCCGCGCGCCGTGCAGGCACTCCTCGATCGCATAGCCATGGCTCTTGAGGAGCCGGTGGATGGGGTCGGCGCGAAAGCCTAGCGCCCCGGGCAGGGGCGACTGGAACACCAGGACGCCGCCCTCGCGGACGTGCGGCCCGGTTTCGAGAAGGCGCGCCAGCGCGGCTTCGTCGCAGGTGTGGGCGACGATCAGGGCGTCGGGCTGCTCGTTCGGACCCGCGCCGGGGCGCAGGTAGCCGACCTGTTCGTAGCCGTGGCGGCAGAGCCAGAGGAGGGCTGAGAGGCCGCTTGGCCCGGTGACGCGGATGAGGCTCGACCGTTTAACCTGCGCGCGTTCGAGCAGGGACATGAGCGGGTCGCTGCTGAGCAGGCCCGGACTCGACTCTTGGGTCATGGAAACTCGGGACTCCGGAAACTGGAGGCGCGAACGGCGTCTCCTGGAACCCCGGCATGCTGGCGCCGACTTGCGTAAGCGTTCGATACGGAAGTCGGCCCGCGGCGTAAGCAAAACGTCAAGGCGCCGAGCCCCGGTTCGCGGTCCGCCGATCCTTATACTTCCTTGATGTGGCCGCCGGTCTCCCGAATGGAACCCTTATGCGCGCCGGCTCTAGGGTCCCGCTTCAATTCGGCATGACCGGAGGAGCGCAATGCTCGACCTTCTCTACTTGGCGCTGGGCGTCGCGATCTTCGCCCTATTCGGCGCATACGCCGTTGGCTTGAGGCGCATCTGATGCTCGCGAACATCATCTGGGGCGTCGGCGCCCTGATCATCGCCGGCTACATGGTCTTCGCCCTCCTGCGTCCGGAGAAGTTCTGATGAACGCTCAGGGCTGGGCGGAAATCGCCCTCACCATCGTGTTCACGCTCGCCTTGGGCTGGCCGCTGGGCATCTATCTCGGCCGCGTCTGGGCCGGTGAAAAAACCTGGCTCGATCCGGTGCTGAAACCGGTCGAGCGACTGGTCTACGCCGGCTGTGGCGTGGAGCCCCACAAGAAGGGGCAGAACTGGGTCGCCTACTCCATGAGCATGCTGGCGTTCAGCGCCGCGAGCTTCGTCGTCCTCTACCTGATCCTGCGCTTCCAGAACCTCTTGCCACTGAACCCGCAGGGCTTCGCGGGCCTGTCGCCGCACCTGTCGTTCAACACGGCGGTCAGCTTCGTCACCAACACGAACTGGCAGTCCTATGTGCCGGAAACCACCGTCTCGACTTTCTCGCAGATGGCCGGCCTCACCTCGCACAACTTCCTGTCGGCCGCCGCGGGCATGGCGCTGGCGGCGGCCCTGGCGCGGGCCTTCGCAGCCAACCGCTCGGAGGGCCTCGGCAATTTCTGGGTCGATCTGACCCGGATCAGCCTCTACGTCCTGCTGCCGATCTCGCTGGTCATCGCCATCGCGTTCGTCGCCCTGGGCGAACCTCAGTCGCTGCTGGCCAACGTCACGGCGCACACGGTCGAGGGCGGCAAGCAGACGATTGCGCTCTATCCAACCGCCAGCCAGGAAGCCATCAAGCAGCTCGGCACCAACGGCGGCGGCATCTTCAACGCCAACTCCGCCCATCCCTTCGAGAACCCCAACGCGATCACCAACCTGATCGAGATCCTGGCGATGAACTCGCTGGCGTTCGGATGCGTCGTGGCCTTTGGGCGGATGGTGCTGGCCCGCAAGGACGCCCGCGCCCTGGTGGCCGTGATGGCCATCCTGCTGGCGGGCGCCGCGAGCGCGATCTACGCCGCTGAAACCCAGCCTGCTCCATCATTGGTCGCGGCCCATGCCGACGCCTCCATCAACATGGAAGGCAAGGAAGTCCGCTTCGGCGCGCCTTCGACGGCAAGCTGGGCGGCCGCCACGACGGGCGCCTCCGACGGCGGCGTCAACGGCATGCACGACAGCCTGATGCCGCTGGGCGGCGGCGTGGCGATGTTCATGATCCAGCTCGGCGAGATCCTGCCGGGCGGCGTCGGCTCAGGCCTCTACGGCATCCTCGTGATGGGCCTGATCGCGGTCTTCGTGGCGGGCCTGATGGTCGGCCGCACGCCCGAGTACCTGGGCAAGAAGGTCGAGGCCCGCGAGATCAAGTACGCCATGCTGGCGGTGCTGATCCTGCCCCTGTCGATCCTCGGCTTCTCGGCCGTGGCCGTGGTGCTGAAGGACGGGCTTGCGGGCCTCCTGAACCACGGTCCGCACGGGCTGTCGGAGATCCTCTACGCCTACTCCTCCGCGACCGGGAACAACGGCTCCGCCTTCGCCGGCCTGACAGCCAACACGCCCTGGTACAACACCACCTTGGGCATCGCGATGCTGCTGGGCCGGTTCGCCTATATCATCCCGATGATGGCGATCGCTGGCTCGCTGGCCGCCAAGCCGAAACTGCCCGCCACCACCGGGACCTTCCCGACGGACGGCCCGCTGTTCGTCAGCCTGCTGCTCGGCGTGATCCTGATCATGGGCGGCCTGCAGTTCTTCCCCGCTCTCGCCCTCGGCCCGATCGTGGAGCACTTCCAAGTGCTCCAAGCGGTCGCGGCCAGCTGAACCCCTTAGGGCTATTCAAATGACCATCACAACCGCTCCGCTGGGCGACAACCGCCGCAGGGCCGCCACGCTCGTGGGCAGCTTCTCGGCGCAAATCCTGACTCGGGCCGCCCGCGACGCCGTCATCAAGCTGGATCCCCGCAAACTGCTGGGCAATCCGGTGATCTTCGCCACCGAGATCGTCGCGGTGCTGGCGACCTTCTCGACCGTCCTGGCGATCGCCCAGGGCGGCGACTCGGGCTTCGCCCTGCAGATCGCGCTCTGGCTCTGGGCGACGGTGCTCTTCGCCAATTTCGCCGAGAGCGTCGCCGAGGGGCGCGGCAAGGCGGCGGCCGACAGCCTGCGCGCCACCCGGGTGACCACCAAGGCCAAGCTGATCGTCGATGAGAAGACCGGGACCATCGTGCCCACGCCCGCCCACCAGCTAGGGGTCGGCCAGGTCGTGCTGGTGGAGGCCGGCGACGTGGTCCCGTCCGACGGCGAGATCATCGAGGGCATCGCCTCCGTCAACGAGGCCGCCATCACCGGCGAGAGTGCGCCGGTGATCCGCGAGAGCGGCGGCGACCGCTCGGCGGTGACCGGGGGCACGACGGTGGTCTCCGACTGGATCAAGGTGCGGATCACCTCAGAGGCGGGGAGCACGTTCCTCGACCGGATGATCGCCATGGTGGAGGGCGCCGACCGCCGCAAGACGCCGAACGAGGTGGCGTTGGCCGTCCTGCTGGCCGGCCTGACCCTGATCTTCCTGATCGCGGTGGTGACCCTGCTGGGTCTCGGGACCTACTCCGGCGTCAAGATCGACCCGATGATCCTGGGCGCGCTGTTCATCTGCCTGATCCCGACGACCATCGGCGGCCTGCTGTCGGCGGTCGGCATCGCCGGCATGGACAGGCTCCTGAAGGTCAATGTGCTGGCCACGTCCGGCCGCGCCGTCGAGGCCGCGGGCGACGTCGACACCCTGCTGCTCGACAAGACCGGCACCATCACCTTCGGCAACCGCATGGCCACCGAGCTGGTCCCGGCGCCCGGCGTGCGTCCCGACGCGCTGCTTCGCGCCACCCTCCTGGCCTCGCTGGGCGACGAGACGCCGGAAGGCCGCTCCATCGTCGAACTGGCCCGCAACCAGGGCCTGGTGCTGGACGCCCCCAGGGGCGCGACGGTCATCCCGTTCAGCGCGACCACCCGCCAGTCCGGCCTCGACGCCGACGGCCACGCCTGGCGCAAGGGCGCGGTGGACGCGGTGCTGAAGGGCGCGGGCCTCGATCCGCATCAGGCTCCAGCCGAGTTCACCGCGGCGGTGGACCGTATCGCCCGCTCGGGCGGGACGCCGCTCGCCGTGTCGGAGGACGGGATCCTCTTCGGCGTCATCCACCTGAAGGACGTGGTGAAGCCCAATGTGAAGGACCGTTTCGCGGACCTGCGCCGCATGGGCCTGCGCACGGTGATGATCACCGGCGACAACCCGGTCACCGCGGCGGCCATCGCCTCGGAAGCTGGCGTCGACGACTTCCTCGCAGAGGCCACGCCCGAAGATAAGCTGCGGCTGATCCGCGAGGAGCAGGGCAAGGGCCGGCTGGTGGCCATGTGCGGCGACGGCGCCAACGACGCCCCGGCGCTCGCCCAGTCCGACGTCGGCGTCGCCATGCAGACCGGCGCCCAGGCCGCCCGCGAAGCCGGCAACATGGTCGACCTGGACTCAGACCCGACCAAGGTCATCGAGATCGTCGAGGTCGGGAAGCAGATGCTGATCACTCGCGGCGCGTTGACCACCTTCTCGATCGCCAACGACGTGGCCAAGTATTTCGCCATCATTCCGGCGATTTTTGTGAGCACCTACCCGCAGCTGGCCGCGCTCAATGTAATGCGCCTGGGCAGCCCCTCGTCGGCGATTTTGTCGGCGGTGATTTTTAACGCGCTGATCATCATGTTTTTGATCCCGCTGGCGCTCAAGGGAGTGAAGTAC
>JBOHKZ010000249.1:0-4812 GCA_050729355.1 Phenylobacterium sp.
GTGGTGGCCAAGGAGGGCGCGCCGATCTGGCGCGAGGTGGTGACCGCGACGCTGACCATGCGCGACTTCTCCGACGCCTTCCTCGACGACTACCTGGCGCACGAAGGCGAGGCGGCGCTGGGCTCGGTGGGCTGCTACCGCCTGGAGGGCCCTGGCGTGCAGCTCTTCTCGAAGATCGACGGCGACTATTTCACCATCCTCGGCCTGCCGCTGATGGGCCTGCTGGACCTGCTGCGCCGCCACGGCGAGCTGCCGGCATGAGCCGCTCTCCCGTGACCGGGGCGACGGTGGTGGCGGGCGTGGTCGGCGCGCCGGTCCGCCATTCGCTCAGCCCGCTGATCCAGAACGCCTGGCTCGACGCCGCCGGGATCGACGGCGTCTATGTGCCTTTTGCTCCGCCTACGGACGGCTTCGACGCCTTCGTCTCCGGAATGCGCGGCGGAACGGTCCGCGGCGTCAACGTCACCATCCCCTTCAAGGAGCAGGCGCTGGCCTGCGCGACCGTGGTCAGCCCGCGGGCTCGCGCGGCGGCGGCGGCCAACCTGCTGATCTTCGAGGCGGACGGCGGGATCGTCGCCGACAACACCGACGGCCTTGGCCTGCTCGGCGCCTTCGCCGCCCAGGCGCCGGACTTCCGGGTCAACGCCGCACCGATCGTGATCCTGGGCGCGGGCGGCGCCGCGAGGGGCGCGGCGGCCGCGCTGCTGTCCGCCGGTTGCCCCGAAGTGCGGATCGTCAACCGGACCCTGGCCAAGGCCGAGGCCATCGCCGAGGCGCTCAGCGGTTCGATCACGGCCTTTGACCTGAACGAGGCGCGGCAGGCGTTCGCGGGCGCCGGCGCGGTGATCAACGCCACCTCGGCCGAAATGAACGGCGCCGCGACGCTCGACGCGCCGCTGGAAGCCACCCCCGAGAGCTGCGTGATCATGGACATGGTCTACAAGCCGATCGAGACGCCCTTCCTGCATTGGGCGAAGTCGCTGAACCGCCGGACGGTCGACGGACTGGCGATGCTGATCGGCCAGGCCGCGCCGTCGTTCGGGGCCTTCTATGGCCGGCCTCCGCCAAGCGGGGTCAGCGTCCGGGCCCTGGCGTTGAAGGCGCTCGAGCCATGATCCTGATCGGCCTCACCGGCTCCATCGGCATGGGCAAGTCCACGACGGCGGCCATGTTCCGCCAGGCCGGCGTACCGGTCTATGACGCTGACGCCGCGGTGCACGATCTCTATGACACCGGCGGCGCCGCGGTGCGCCCGGTGGGCGAGGCGTTTCCCGGCGTCGTGAAGGACGGCAAGGTCGACCGCGAGGCGCTGCGCCAGGCGGTGCTGGGCGATCCGGAGGCGCTGAAACGCCTGAACGCCGTGGTGCACCCGCTGGTCGGCCGCGACCGCATCGGCTTCTTCCAGAAGGCCGAGGCCGATGGCGCGGACATGGTGGTGCTCGACATCCCGCTGCTCTTCGAGACCGGCGGCCACGCCAACGTCGATGCGGTGGTGGTGGCGAGCGCGCCGCCCGAGATGCAGCGCGAACGGGTGCTGGCTCGTCCCGGCATGACGGCCGAGCGGCTCGACGCCATCCTCGCCCAGCAGATGGCCGACGCCGAGAAGCGGGCGCGGGCGCATTTTGTCGTCGACACCTCCCGCGGACTGGAGCCGGCGCGCGAACAGGTGGCCGAGATCATCTCGGTGATGCGTGATCCACAGCGTAGGCCGTCCAGCGACCGTACGACCCGTTGAATCCGACGACCGAAGCAGGCCATTACAGGTCATGGCTCGCGAGATCGTCCTCGACACCGAAACCACCGGCTTCGAGCCCACCGCAGGCCACCGCCTGGTGGAAATCGCCTGCCTGGAGATCGAGGACTTCATCCCGACGGGACGGAGCTTCCACGTCTACATCGACCCTTGCCGCGACATGCCGCCGGACGCCGAGCGGGTGCACGGACTGTCGTCA
Organism: Phenylobacterium sp.; assembly: GCA_050729355.1. Lineage (GTDB taxonomy): Bacteria > Pseudomonadota > Alphaproteobacteria > Caulobacterales > Caulobacteraceae > Phenylobacterium. The sequence goes on from JBOHKZ010000249.1 coordinate 1,953, forward strand.
GCCTTCCTGACCGGCAAGCCGCGGTTCGAACACCCCGACGTGGTCGACGCCTTCCTGGATTTCGTCGGCGAGGCGCCGATCATCGCCCACAACGCCGGGTTCGACCGCGCCTTCGTCAATCACGAGCTGGGCGTGGTCAACCGCGAGCACCTGCACGAAAGTCGCTGGATCGACACGCTGGCCCTGGCGCGCGTGCGCTTCCCCGGCATGCACAACTCGCTGGATGCGCTCTGCAAGCGCTTCAAGATCTCGCTGTCGGAACGCGAGAAGCACGGCGCGCTGATTGACGCCAAGCTGCTGGCCGCCGTCTACCTCGAGCTGAAGGGTGGCCGCGAACGGCGCCTGGAGCTGCAGACCCAGGCGATGGTCAATGCGGCGGTGGTGGCGAGCCGCGCGGCCTATGGCGAGCGCCCGCGCCCGCTGGCGTTCCGCTCAACCGACGCCGAACGCGAGATCCACGCCAGCTTCATCCGCGACGTGCTGAAAAGCGACGACCTCTGGAAGAAGCACGGGCTGTAAGGCGAACTCGTGCTCCCCTTTCGGAGGAGCTGTCGCAAAGCGACTGAGGGGGTTCTTGAGCCTCCAATTCCCCCTCCGGCCCTTCGGGCCACCTCCCCCCGAGGGGGAGGACGAGATCAGGCGTTGCCCACCGTCTGGCCCGCGGCCTCGGCCTTGCGCGAGGCGTAGACGCCGGCGAAGTCGATGGGATCGAGCAGGAAGGGCGGATAGCCGCCTTCCGAAGTGACGTCGGCGATGATCCGGCGCGCGAACGGGAAGAGGTAGCGCGGGCACTCGATCAGCAGGACCGGCTCCATGTCCGCCTGTTCGACGCCGGCGATCTGGAAGACGCCGCCATAGAGCAGCTCGACCACGAACACCGGGCCGTCCTCGCGCTGGGCCTTGGCCGAGAGCTTCAGGTCGACTTCGTAATAGCCGTCGTCGCGGGCGCGGGCGTTCATCTCGATGCCCAGGTCGATCTGCGGCTGGGCGGCGCCGCCGCGCAGGGTCTCGGGAACGCGCGGGTTCTCGAAGGAGAGGTCGCGGATGAATTGCGCGAGAATGCGGATGCCCGGGCCTTCAGCGTCGGGAAGAGCGCCATTTCCGGCGTCGGTATCGGTCATGGGTCGGCCAAAATCCGTCTGGGAGTCCGCGAGAAGTTCGCGTCTATCGGTCGGCCGGGCTAACATGGGGTCCCCGGCGATGCAACGCCGCCCCTGACGGGGACGTTGCTGTGCCCTATATAGGCTCTACAGACCCCGCCTGAACCAAGGTCCCGCGTTGCAAGTCCTCGAACTGATCATCTTTGCAGGCCTCGCGGCCATCGTGCTCTACCAGCTCTACTCGGTGCTGGGCCGGCGCGTGGGCCGTCAGCCCGAAGACCAGCCGGCGACGGAGACCGCCGCGACGCCGATCCGGGCCGCCAACCAGACCGGCCTCGCGGCCGAAGAGGCCGACGGCGTGGCGCTGTCCGGCCTGGCCGCGGTCAAGGCGAAGGACCCGAGCTTCGACATCAACCATTTCCTCGGCGGCGCGCGCGGCGCCTACGAGATGATCGTCAAGGCCTACGCCGCCGGCGACCGGGCGCAGCTGCGCGACCTGCTGGGCCCCAGCGTCATGGCCGCCTTCGACACAGGCATCGCCCAGCGCGAGGCCGAGGGGCGCACCGAGACGGTGGAATTCCTGCACCCGCCCCGCGCCGACATGGAAAAGGCCGAGGTCAGCGGCGCCGATCTGGCCCGCGTGACGGTGCGTTTCCTGGCGGAATTCCGCAGCCGCACCAAGGGTCCCGAGGGCGAGGGCGTCGACGACCGCCGCACCGCCGAGCTCTGGACCTTCGAGCGTCACCTGAAGAGCCGCGACCCCAACTGGATGCTTGTCCACGTCGACGCTGCAGAGGCCTAGGGTCTGTTGCAGGGGCGTGTCGTCGGAGCCGCGCTCGGCGCGCTGATCCTGTCGGCCTGCGCCTCCGCCCCGTCCACCCACCTCCCGCCGGGTCCGCCGGCGACGCACCGTCCGCCGTCGCCCTTCCCCGCTGAGCCGCGACCGCCTGAGACGCAGACCTTGCCGCTCGCCGCCCTGCGCGGCTGGTCCGGCGAGGACCATGCCGCGGCGCTGGCCGCCTTCCAGCAGACCTGCGGCGCGGCTCGCGACCCGGGCGTGGCGCGGATCTGCCGCAGCGCCCGCGCCATCGGTCCCCTGGGCGCCGATGAGGCGCGGCGCTTCTTCGAGGCCAACTTCGTCGCCGAGCGCTCGGCCGGCGAAGGCGTGCTCACCGCCTATTTCGCACCGGAGTATCCCGCCCGCCGCGCGCCGGACGCGGAGTTCAGCGCCCCGGTCCGCGCCAAGCCGGCCGACCTGAAGGTCGTCGATGGCGGCCTCTTCGACCCCGCCATGGCCGGGCGCCCGAGCGCCGCGGTCGATCCGGGCGACGGGCGGCTGCAGCCCTACCCCGACCGCGCGGCCATCGAATCGACACCGCCCGGCCAGGCGTTGGCCTGGATGCGGCCCGAGGACCTGTTCTTCCTGCAGATCCAGGGGTCGGGGGTGCTCACCTTCGAGGACGGCAAGCGGCTGAAGGCGCTCTATGCGGCCAACAACGGCCGCCCGTTCGTCGGCGTGGCCAACGTGATGCGCGATCGCGGCCTGCTGGCGCGCGAGAACACCTCGGGCGAGGCGATCCGCGGCTGGCTGGCCGACCACCGCGGGCCGGACGCCGACCAGATCATGCGGCTCAATCCGCGCTACGCCTTCTTCAGCCTCGCCCCGGACGATGGCCGTCAGCCGGTGGGGGCGGCGAATATCCCGCTGCCGCCGGGCCGCGGCGTGGCGGTCGATCCCGCCTTCCACAGCATGGGCGAGG
>JBOHKZ010000250.1:0-5488 GCA_050729355.1 Phenylobacterium sp.
CCCTCGGCTCTTCCCCGGCTTTCGCCGGGTCGGCCTCCGGTCCCCCTCCCGCCACTGCGTGGGGGAGGTAGGGGCTGGCGATGTCACAACCCCGACCGCCGGTCCGTCCTAGTTCCGAACGCACATCGGAGGGACGAGATGGGACGGATCATAGCGGCGGCGCTGGCGGTGCTCTTAGGCGGCAACGGGCTGGTGATGCTGTTCGCTGGGCTGTGGTGGTACGGCGTCGTGCCGGGAGTGACCGCCACCGGGCCTTACAATCCGCACTTCGTCAGGGACATCGGCGCCGCATACCTGGTGACGGGCCTTGGCGCCGCCTGGTTCGCCTGGAAGCCGCGGGAAGGCTGGCCCGCCCTGCTCGCCGGGACCGTCTTCCTAACCGTGCATTCCGCCATCCACGTGTTCGACGCGGCCTGCGGGACCAAGCCGCTGGCCGATGTCATGCGCGACTTCGCCGGCGTCTACCTGCCGACCCTGCTCGCCCTGGCCATCGTCGCGCGTAAACCGGCAGAAAGGAGCGCCTGATGCTCAAAGCCTTCCTCGCCCGCCAGATCGACAAGGTCGAACGCCTCTGGGGCTATGACGCGAGCTACATGCGCCATGTGCTGCGCGCGAGCACCGGCAGCTTCCTGCGGTTCGGCGTGCTCCCGGGGCTGGTGGACGGCAAGGCCGCGCCGGGCGCCGCGCTTGCCGCCGCCGGGATCGCCGGCACGCTTGCCGAGGATTGCGGTCCCTGCACCCAGATTGGCGTCGACATGGCCGCGGCCGACGGCGTCAAGCCCGACGTCCTGCGCGCCATCCTGGCCGGCGATGAAGCGGCCATGGCGATGACGCCGCTCTGGCGTGGCGCTTCGCCCGCGCCAGCCTAGCCCGCGACATGACAGCCTGCGATCCCCTGCGAGACGAGATCGTCCGCCGCTGGGGCGATCGGGGGTTGGTGGCGCTCGGTATGGCGATCACCACGGCGCGGATGTACCCCACGCTGAAATACGCCCTGGGCTACGGGAAGGCCTGTTCCAGGATCACGGTGGCCGGGGTGGCGACGCCCGTCGCGCACCTGCCGCTGGCGGCGTAGGGTGGCGGTCATGGATGCAGCGCTCACCGAGGCGTTCGAGGCCAACCGTCCGCGGCTGAAGCGGCTGGCCTATCGCATGCTGGGCTCCGTGGCCGAGTCGGAGGACGTCCTGCAGGACGCCTGGCTGCGCTGGGCGCGGGCCGGGGAGGATGTCGCCGACCCTGCCGCCTGGCTGGTCCGGACCACGACGCGCCTCGCCATCGATCGCCTGCGCAAGGCCAAGGTGGAACGCGAGGCCTATCGCGGGCCCTGGCTGCCGGAACCGCTGATCGAGCCGCTGACCACGGATCCCGTCGAACGCGCGGAGGACGTTTCGGTGGCCTTCCTGCTGGCGCTGGAGCGGCTGTCGCCCCTGGAGCGGGCGGTCTTCCTGCTGCACGACGTGTTCGAGCAGGACTATGGCGACGTCGCCAAGACCCTGGATCGCTCCGAGGCCGCCGTGCGCCAGCTCGCCAGCAGGGCCCGCGAGCACGTCCGCGACGCCCGCCCGCGGTTCACGGTCAGCGAAGCCGAGGCCTCCCGCCTGGCCTCAGCATTCGTGGCGGCCGCCACCCACGCCGATGTCAGCGCGCTCTCGGCCTTGCTGGCCGAAGATGCGGTGCTGGTCTCCGACGGCGGGGGCAAGCGCAAGGCGGCGTTGCGCATCCTGGTGGGCAGCGAAGACATCATCGCGTTCTTCCAGAAACTGGCCTGGCGCAACGGCGTACCTGTGGTCGAGGCGCTGCGATCAGTGCGCATCAACGGCTATCCGGGCTTTGTGCTCAGCCTGGAAGACGGGCCGGAGACCATGGCCTTCCAGCCGGCGGAGGACGGCAAGATCGCCGCCGTCTATGTCGTCCGCAATCCCGAGAAGCTGGCGCACGTAGCGCGCGGCGAGGGCTAGCTCCGCCGACGCAGCGCCCGCGCCAATTGCTCGCGGCCCCGCCGGGCGGCGGCCAGCAGCGAGGTGGCCATCACCGCAGCGAAGATCAGGAACCAGAAGAACTCGCGCGGCCGGCCGTGTGCGGCTTCCTGGACCTCGCCTGGCGTGCGATCGGCCAGCGGGTTGCTGGCTCCGAGGAACTCCAGCGCCAGGATGGCGACCAGGGTCACCAGCAGCGCAGCGCCAAGACGAAGCCACATGGCCATGTGCGCAATCCTCTGACTCAAAAAACCGCGGCGCCCAGGTCGGACCATCTGCCTGCGGGAGAATGAGGTCAATTCCGTGGACAGTTCTCGACAAACGGTCGACAGGCCGCCCGCAACGTGTCGGATATTTCCGACTTCGGTCCCAACACCTTCGCCATCGGCCCAGCCAACTCCGTGCGCTTCGACGAACGCTTCCTTGACGAGATCAAATCCCGGCTTCGCCCGTCCGACGTGATCGGCAAGTCGGTGAAACTGCGCAAGCAGGGGCGCGAGTATGTCGGCCTGTCGCCGTTCACGAAGGAAAAGACCCCGTCGTTCTACGTCAACGACGAGAAGGGCCAGTTCTTCGACTTCTCGTCGGGCAAGACCGGCGACCTGATCAGCTTCCTGCAGGAGACCCAGCGGCTCTCGTTCACCGAGGCGGTCGAGCAGCTCGCGGCCGAGGCGGGGCTGGCGCTGCCGGCGGTCGATCCGCGCTCCGTCGAGGTCGAGAAGCAGCGCCAGGGTCTGACCGAATGGCTGGAGCTCGCCGCGCAATGGTTCGAGGCCGAGCTTCGCCGCCCCGCCGGGCGCGAGGCCCGCGCCTATCTGGAAAAACGCGGCCTGCCGGAGAAGGACTGGGCGCGGTTCCGGCTGGGTTTCTCGCCTGCGGGCCGCACGGCGCTGAAGGACTATCTGGTCACCAAGGGCGCGCGACCGGCCGAACTGGTCGAGACCGGCCTGCTTATCGCGCCGGAAGACGGCGGCCAGCCCTATGACCGCTTCCGCGACCGCATCATCTTCCCGATCGCCGACCCGCGCGGACGGATCATCTCGTTCGGCGGCCGGGCGATGGATCCGCAGGCCCGCGCCAAGTACCTGAACGGCCCGGAGAGCCCGCTCTTCCACAAGGGCCACCAGCTCTACGGCCTCTCGGAGACGCGCAAGATCATCGCCGCGGCGCCCTCGGACGAGCATCCGCCGCTGGTGGTGGTTGAGGGCTATATGGACGTCATCGCCTGCCAGCGGGGCGGCATCCCGGCGGTCGCGCCGATGGGCACCGCGCTGACCGAAGAGCAGATGGAGATGCTCTGGCGCCACCACCCCGAGCCGACGCTCTGCTTCGACGGCGACCGCGCCGGGCGCCAGGCGGCGGCCCGCAGCATGGACCGCGCCCTGCCGCTGCTGAAAGCCGGCCGCAGCTTCCAGTTCGCCATTGTCGAGGGCGGCAAGGACCCTGACGAGGTGCTGCGCGAGCAGGGGCCTGTCGCGCTGAAAGCCCAACTCGCCAGGACCACCCGCTTCGCCGAGGCGCTGTTCATCCGGGAGCGTGACGCCGAGCCGCTGGATACGCCGGAGCAGCGCACATCCCTGAAGGCTCGCCTGCGGAAGCTGGCGGCGATCATCGCCGATCCGGACCTGGCGCAGGCCTATAAGGAAGACCTGCTTAGCCGCTACGAGCAGCTCTGGCCGACCAAGGCGCCGGTCTACACGGTGGGCGGGGCGGGCCGTGAGCTCGCGCGGCGCCGCTGGGACAAGGAAAAGAACGGCATCTCGCAGGCCGGCGCGACCGAGCAGGGCCGCCACGAAGCCCGCGAACTTCGCAACTCAGCCCGACCGCTGGCCGCCGCGCTGGCCATGGCGGCGGTGCGCGATCCCAGCCTGATGGACGACTCCATCGAACTGGTCGGCGCTCAGGGCTTCGGGGACGCCAAGCTCGACGCGATCGCCAATGAGCTGGTGCAGATCCGCTATGAGGCGGACTCCGTCGAATTCGACGTGGTGCTGCGCCGCCTGACCGCCCGCGGCCTCGGCGAGGGCCTGCTGGCCAAGCTCCAGAAGGACGCCAGCCGCGCCGGCGTCAGCGCGCCGTTCCTGACGGCCACCGGCGACCGCGCCCGCCAGCTCTGGCGCCAGGCCTTCGATCTCCTGATGCAACTGGAAGCGCTGGAGCGCGCCTTCGAGTCCGCCGCCCGGGACCTCGACCGCGATCATGACTCCTCGACCTTGATGAGCCTGAAGACCGAGCGCGACCACCTGCGAAAGCTCATCAACACCGACTGGGCCAACCCCGAAGCCGAAGCGACCCCGGTCCTGCCGCACTGATGGCCCGCCTCCCGCCGCGACGCGGGGGAGGCAGGATGGGGTCAGGCGATGGCGACGAGCGCCGGTCCGCGGCTGCGCCGCGCCAGGCGCAGGCCTGCGCCCGCCAGGCCGAAGCCCGCGATCAGCAGCGACCAGGTCTCAGGTTCGGGAACGGCCGTCAGCGAGATGTTGGCGGCGTGCCACAGGTGGCCGTCGGCGGAATAGGTGAAGCTCGAGACGGTCGGCGTCGTGGACACATTCGTTATCGCGAAGCCGAAGCCGGGGGTCCCCGGGCTGACGGTGAAATTGCCCAGGCCGACGTTGTTTCCGACGATCAGCAGGTTCGAGCCCTTGGTGTACTGAAAGAGGGCCGGCCCATTGTAGGCGACGTTGAATCCGGAAACCGTCAGGCCGACCGCGCTCGGCGGCGTCAGGATCGCGGCCTGGTCGTAGGTGAACGTGAAGAGGCCCGTCACCGGTTCGACCGGCGCGCCGGCCTCAAAGCCACTGGCGGTGAGGGCGAAGGTCTGGGTGACGATGGCGGCGTTGCTTGCCCCAGCGACGAGAGTGAAGGCTGCGGCGAGGCTCGCCAGTATGGAATTGCTCACGTCTTCTCCTATCGGCCACTAAAGGACCGCTTTGTTGTTTTTGGTGGATGCCGGGATGGCGAACACACAATCGGAAATCACCGAGAGATGAGAGTTCATCTCATCTTCGGGTGATCTGGATTTTCGAGGAACTCGCAATTCCGGTAACTGCGATCGTCGATGGTTTTACCTAGCAGCGGGCAAAACGCGGCTTCAATCGGCAAAAGTGCTCCGCTGATCTGCAAAAATGCTGATGGCGTCTACACGGAACCCGCTGCTCTAAGGCCGCCCCCAGCCGTTTCAGCCTTCGCCGTAGCCGCGCGGTGATTCTTCGGCGACCATGCGATTCGCACGGAGGGGGCGCGGCATGGCCGCCAACGAGACCGTCAGGGCGACTCCGGCGCCACTGGAGACGGTGCGCGCCCAGCAGATGCGGCTGCTCTACGCCGATGGCGACACGCCGATCTATGTGACGGTGGCGGTCGGCGTGCTGCTGGCGGCGCTGTTCGTCTATCTGAAGGTGCTGCACTGGCAGGTCGCCGGTCTATGGGTCGGCGCGCTGGCCCTGCAGGCGTTTGCGCGGGTGGGCCTGAGGGCCCGCAACATCAGGCTGAACCCGCCGGACGCCCACTGG
>JBOHKZ010000251.1:0-5172 GCA_050729355.1 Phenylobacterium sp.
GGTCAAGCGCGCGCCCAAACCCAACCCGCTGATCGCGGTGCTGCCGTTCGACAACCTCAGCGTGGATCCGCAGCTCGGCTACTTCGCCGACGGATTGTCGGAGGACATCCTCAACGCCCTGATCCGCGGCGGCGGCGTGCGGGTCACCTCCCGGACCTCCAGCTTCACCTTCCGTGGGGCGGCCAAGGCCAAGGCGGCTCAGGTGTTGAAGGCCGACTATCTGCTCGACGGCTCGGTGTTGCGCGACGGCGACCGTCTGCGCGTGAACGCCCACCTGACGCAGGTCTCCAGCCAGCAGACACTCTGGTCGCAGACCTACGACCGCGACCTTCGCCAGGGGCTCCAGATCGAGGACGAGGTGGCCGCCAAGGTCGCCGCCGCGATGAAGGTGCGGTTGGCCGGAGCGGGGCCGGCCGGTCGGCCGATCGATCCGGCCGTCTATGATCTCTATCTCCGCGGCCGCGAGGCCTCCCGTCTCCACACGCCCGAGAGCCTGCGGCAAGGCAACGCGCTCTTGCGCTTGGCGGTCGCGAAGGCGCCGACGTTCTCGGCGGCCTGGTTCGAACTGGCGAAGAACAACATGCGCAGCGGCTACCTGGAACCGATCCCTGAGCAGCGTCTGGGCTTCGAGCTTGGCCGGCAGGCCGCTCATCGGGCTATCGAGCTCGATCCCGGCAATGGCGCGGCCTATGGCGTGCTCGCCCAGCTGACGCCGGCCTTCGGCCACTGGCGCGAGCTGGAGGCGGGGCTGGTCCACGGCCTGCGCGTTACGCCCAACGATTCAGACCTATTGATGTGGCAGGCGGCGTTCCTGTTCAGGACCGGCCGGCTCAAGGCGGCCCTCCAGGCCGCCCGCCGCGGACAAGCTCTCGATCCGCTGGACATGTTCGCCAACCACGTCCTCTGCGTCCAGTTGACCGCGCTGTCGCGGTTCCGCGAGGCCGAGGCGATGGCGGCCCGGCTGGATGCGATCTGGCCCGACCACCTCGTCGCCTTCTGGGATCGCTTCTGGCTGCTCTTCGCCGCGGGCCGAGACGCCGAGGGGGTGGTGATGCTGAATGATCGCGCCCGGCGACCTGGTGGCGAGAGCCTCGAATATGACGTGCTGGCCAAGGCCCTGAACGCGCTGGTGAGCGGAACAGAGGCCGAGCGCCGCAAGGCCGGCGATGCTCTGATCGGGCTGTCGGAGCTCGGCAGCGGCTATGCCGCCAACTCAATCGTCGTGCTGTCGCGCCTTGGGCAGTTTGACCGGGCTCTGGACCTGGCGCGCGCGCTCTACCTCGGAAAAGGGCCGCTGCGGGTCAATCGCGACGTCCAGTTCCTGGGCAACAGCCGCTTCCCGCCGCACGGCGAGGAGGATCCGAACTTCCTCTTCCGTCCGTTTGTTGCGCCACTGCGCAAGTCGGGGCGCCTTGACGAGATCTTCGACGGGATCGGGCTGACCGAACTGTGGCGCGTGTCGGGTCCGCCCGACGCCTGAAGCCAGCCCCCAATGCAAAACGGCCCCGCTTTCGCAGGGCCGTTCGCAATTCAGAACGTCAGGTCGGTCTTAGCGGTTCGACCAGACGCCGGTGGGACGGGCGCGTTGCTCGCCGCCGCCGTTGCCGCGCGCCGGGCCCTTGAAGGCCGGACGGGCCGCGGGCTTGGCGTTACCGCCGCCGTTGTTGCTGCGGGCCGGAGCGCCTTCATGACGATGGCCGGAGTTCCCGCCGCCGCCGTGGTTGCGGTTGCGTTTGGGAGCGCCGCGGCTCGGCTGGCCGCGGGTGTCGGCGCGCTCGGGCTTCAGGCCCTGCGGTTCCGGCATGGCCGCGGAAGCCGCGCCCAGCTGCTTGTCGTTGCGGCGGTCGAAGGACGGGATGGTCTGGCGCGTCACCTTCTGGATGTCGCGCAGCAGGGTCCGTTCGTCGTCCGAGCAGAAGGCCACCGCCGAGCCATCGGCGCCGGCGCGGGCCGTACGGCCGATCCGGTGCACGTAGCTTTCCGGCACGTTGGGCAGTTCGAACTGCACGACGTGGCTGACGCTGTCGATGTCGATGCCGCGGGCGGCGATGTCGGTGGCGACCAGGGCGCGGACCTTGCCGGCCTTGAAGTCGGCGAGAGCGCGTTCGCGCTGGCCCTGGCTCTTGTCGCCGTGGATCGAGGCGGCGTCGACGCCGACCTGCTCCAGACTGCGGGCCACGCGGTCGGCGCCGCGCTTGGTGCGGGTGAAGACGATGACGCGCTTGAAGCCCTGGTCGTCGAAGAGTTCGGCCAGCAGGGCGCGCTTGCGGGCCTGTTCGACGAAGAGCACGCGCTGGTTCACCCGGTCGACGGTGGTGGCCTGCGGCGTGACGGAGACACGCAGCGGATCCTTCAGGAGCTCGCCGGCCAGCTTGCCGATCTCGGTCGGCATGGTGGCCGAGAAGAACAGGTTCTGACGCACCTTCGGCATCTGGGCGACGATGCGGCGGATCGGCAGGACGAAGCCCAGGTCCAGCATCTGGTCGGCTTCGTCGAGCACGAAGATCTCGATGCCGGCCAGGGTGATGGTCTTTTCCTGCACGTGATCGAGCAGGCGGCCCGGCGTGGCCACGAGGATGTCGACGCCGTTGGCCATGGCCTTGTGCTGGGCGCCGTACTTCACGCCGCCGAAGATCACGGCGACGGAAATGCCCATGTGCTTGCCGTAGGTGCGGAAGCTCTCGCCGATCTGGCTGGCGAGTTCGCGGGTGGGGGAGAGCACGAGGACGCGGGCGCCCTTGCGGAGCGGCTGCTTCCGCTCGGCGGCCAGGCGGTGGAGGATCGGCAGCGCGAAGGCGGCTGTCTTGCCGGTGCCGGTCTGGGCGATCCCTTGCAGGTCGCGGCCTTCCATGACGCCGGGGATGGCCTGCGCCTGGATCGGCGTGGGCTCGGTGTAGCCCTCATCGGCGAGCGCGCGAAGCAGGGGCTTGGCGAGGCCGAAATCGGTGAATTGAGTCAAACAATTATCTCACATATGCGCCGAACGCGCCGGCTCGATCGCATCGAGGGCGCGGAGGTCGCGGGTCTTTGGGGAAGCGCCCCGCGTGATGGGCGATCTATGGGTCTTACAGCGCTCGACAGGCTGGACCCTCAAATTCGAGGACCCCACGCGGCTGGAGCGCCGATAGCGCCATAGCAATTGGCGCAGGCTGCACATCGGCGCTCGTCCCGTTAATGTCAACCCACGCGGTCGGAATAGCGACGCTCGTGCCCTTTTGGCCGCACGGCTAGGCCGCCGCGGCGAGTCCGGTCTACGGTCCCGCATCTGGGAGGGGCCGCCATGAAATCTGTTGTCGCCGCGATCATCGCCGTCTTGATGCTGGCCGGCCCAGCCGCCGCTTCGCCATCCGCAGCCGACCGCGCGGCGATTGCAGCGGTGGAGACGCGCCTGGCGCCGGCGACCCCCTCCGCCGGGCAGCCGGACTACAAGAGCCTGGCCACCCGGATGGCCGAGCTGAAGGTTCCTGGCGTGAGCATCGCCTTTTTCGAGAACGGGCGCCTGACCTGGGCGCGAGCCTATGGGGTCGCTGACGGCGCCCGGCCGGTCACGCCCGCGACGCTCTTCCAGGCGGCCTCGATGAGCAAGGCCGTCGCCGCCACCGCCGCGCTACGGCTCGTGGAGCAGGGCAAGCTGGACCTCGACGAGGACGTCAACAGCCAGTTGAAGGCCTGGAAGGTCCCGCCGAGCGCCTTCACCGCCGAGCAGAAGGTGACGCTGCGCCGGCTGCTCAGCCACACGGCGGGCATGACGGTCAGCGGCTTCCCCGGCTATGCGGCGGGCAAGCCAGTCCCCAGCCTGGTGCAGATGCTCGACGGAGTTGCGCCCTCCAACACGCCCGCCATCCGGTCGTTCGAGACCCCCGGCGGCGCCTACGCCTATTCCGGCGGCGGCTACACGGTGGCGCAACTGGCGATCGTCGAGGCGGGCGGCAAGCCCTATCCCGACCTGCTCCAGGACCTCGTGCTGCGGCCTGCGGGCATGCGCCAATCCACCTTCGCCCAGCCCCTGCCCGCGGCGCTTGTGGGCCGGGCCGCCGCCGGACATGACCGCAAGGGGGAGGTGATCCCAGGCGGCCGCAACACCTATCCCGAGTATGCCGCGGCGGGCCTCTGGACCACGGCGTCGGACTACGGCCGGTTCATGATCGGCTTGCAGAACGCCTATGCCGGACGCCCGCACGCCCTGCTGCGCCAGCCGAGCGCGCAGACCATGATGACGCCGGTCGACGCCGGATATGGCCTCGGCGTCGCCCTCGGACGGCGCGGCGGCCATCCCTATTTCCAGCATGGGGGCAGCAACGCCGGCTTCCAGTCGAACGCCCTGGCGTTCCTCGACGGATCGGGCCAGGGAGCTGCCGTCATGACCAATGGTGATGCGGGAGGCCGGCTCGCGGCGGAGATCTTCAGCGCGCTGGCGTCGGCCTACGGCTGGGGTGAACCTGATCCCGCCAACAAGGGGTCGGGTCGCCGGGCGCCCTTCTCCGCATCGAGCCCCAAATGACCTTGCCGACCGTCTTTGTCTCCGCCGGCGCCCTCGTGGACGTGGATGGGCGCGTGCTGATCTGCCAGCGGCCGGAGGGCAAGCAGCTCGCCGGCCTGTGGGAATTCCCGGGCGGCAAGGTCGAGGCGGGCGAGACGCCGGAGGCCTGCCTGATCCGCGAACTGGACGAGGAACTGGGCATCAAAGTGACCCACGCCTGCCTCGCGCCCTTCGTCTTCGCCAGCCACAGCTACGAGACGTTCCACCTGTTCATGCCGCTCTACCTGATCCGCCGGTGGGAGGGGCAGGTGACGGCGAAGGAGCACAAGGCGCTGGCCTGGGTGAAGCCGAACCGGCTCTCCGACTATCCCATGCCGCCGGCCGACGCGCCGCTGGTCGCCTGGCTGCGGGACCTGCTCTGAGGGCCGCCGCGGCCTAGCGCGGGTAGCTGGCCTTGGTGACCGCGACCCGCTGGGTCGGGGCCTTGGTGGCGTCGACGACGCACTGGCCGGTCTCGATCATGGCGTGCTGGCCGAGGCAGAAGATGTCCTCGTAGTGCGGGCCGGCGCTCGCCAGGCACTGGTAGAGGTTGAGCTTGGCGAGCCGCAGGCACATCGCCGCCTTCGGGTCGGTCATCAGGCTACGGGCCTTGCCGTCTTCGCCCAGCACGCTCAGCGCCGCCACCGCGACGC
>JBOHKZ010000252.1:0-3352 GCA_050729355.1 Phenylobacterium sp.
TCTTGGACGCCCGGCGCACCCGCGCCGGGCGTCTTTTCTTTTGGCCTAATGGACACGCCGAGGCGTCTTTCGCAGGTGCGGGATGACGCGGGGGGGCGGAATGCCATAAAGCGTGGCTAACGCCTCATCCGCGGACGCCATGGCCGACGATAGCAAGACGCACCGCCTGCAGACTGTTGAGCTTGACGAAGAGTCGCTCGCGGCCGCGTCGCGCGATCAGGAGCAGGAACGCCAGATCGCCATCTTCGACCTGCTGGAGGAGAATTCCTTCCAGCCGGACGGGGCGATCGAAGGCCCCTACGATCTGAAAATGGGGCTGGTCGAAAACCGACTGGTGCTGGATGTGCGGGGGCCGGGATATGAGCGCCGTCATATCCTCTCGCTCTCGCCCTTTCGCGGTCTGATCAAAGACTACTTCATGATCTGCGAAAGCTATTATCAGGCGATCCGCAACTCCACGCCGGCACAGATCGAGGCTTTGGACATGGGCAGGCGCGGCCTGCACAACGAAGCGTCCGAGTTGCTCCAGACCCGGCTGGCCGGGAAGATCGAGACCGATCTGGACACGGCTCGCCGGCTCTTCACCCTCATCTGCGCGCTGCATTGGCGGGGCTGACGACGCATGCCCGCTGATGCTTCGCCCGCGCCCTTGCCTGGCGCGGTGTTGTTCGCCTGCAATTTCAATCAGGTCCGTTCGCCGATGGCCGAGGCGTTGTTGAAGCGGTTGGTCGGCACCAGCATCTTCGTCGACAGCTGCGGCCTCAAGCGGGTGCGACCCACAGAGGATGAGGATGGCGACGAGGAACCCGTGCGGGCCGATCCGTTCGTCGAGGCCGTGATGGCCGAGCTCGATTGCGACCTGTCCCTCCACCGCCCAAAGACTTTTGACGAACTGGAGGACGACTCCTTCGACCTGGTGATCTCGCTCACGCCTGAGGCGCAGCATCGCTCCGTTGAGCTGGCGCGAGGCCGGGCGGCGGAGATTGAATACTGGCCGATCCAGGATCCAACCCTGACAGAGGGCTCCCGGGAAGCGCGTTTGACCGCCTATCGCGAGGTCCGTGACGCGCTCGCTCGGCGGATCGCAGAGCGCTTTGGCACGTGAGCATTGCGCCCATCGACCTCCCGGGGCGCGGTGCGCTATAATTCAAAGCGCTATCCACGGCTCGCGACCTGACGTAAAGGCGCGGGCCGTCGCTTTATTTCGATTTGGAGCCTCAATGGCGAAAGAAGAACTTCTGGAATTCCCGGGCACGGTCAGCGAAGTCCTGCCCAACGCGACGTTCCGCGTGAAGCTTGAGAACGATCACGAGATCATCGCCCACACCGCCGGCAAGATGCGCAAGAACCGCATCCGGGTCTCGGCTGGCGACAAGGTGCTCGTCGAGATGACCCCTTACGACCTGTCCAAGGGCCGCATCACCTTCCGCGTCCGCTAAGGTCGTCTTGCCGACGACGTCGCAACGCCTGGTGCTGGCCTCCGCAAGTCCCAGGCGGCTCGATCTCCTGCGCCAGATCGGCCTTCGGCCCGATGCCGTAGAGCCCGCCGAGATCGACGAAACCCCCCTCAAAGACGAGACCCCGCGCTTGCTCGCGACGCGGCTTGCCGTGGCGAAGGCTGAGCGGGTCGCCGCAAGTCATGCCGGAAGCCATGTGCTGGGCGCTGACACCGTGGTCGCGCTCGGCCGCCGGGTGTTGCCGAAGGCCGATAGTGAGGAAGAGGTGCGCGAGTGCCTCGAACTGCTCTCCGGCCGGGCCCATCGGGTGCTGACCGGCGTCTGCGCCATCGGCCCTGACGGCCGCCGCAGCCAGCGGCTGGTCGAAAGCCGCCTGCATTTCAAGCGGCTGACGCCCGGCGAGGTCGACGGCTATGTCATGTGCGGCGAAGGCCTGGGCAAGGCAGGCGGTTATGCGATCCAGGGCCGCGCCGGCGCCTTCGTGATCTCGCTGCAGGGCTCGTACTCCGGAGTGGTCGGTCTGCCGCTCTACGAGTCCGCGAACATGCTCACGGGCCTGGGGTATCGTCTGCCATGAGCGACCGCCGCATCTACCTCGACCGCGGAATTGGCGAGACGCGGGGCGTCGTCACCCTGGATGGCCGGCCCGAGCGCCTCATCGTGCGCCGCGACGACGACGACCCGCGCCTGCTGCTCGGCGCACGCCTGGTCGCGCGGGTGGCGAGCCTGGAGCCAACGCTGGCGACTGCGTTCCTCGACCTGGGCGCAGGCGCGGAGGCGATTCTGCCGTTCCGGCCCGACGCCAAGCCCGTGCGCGGCCAGGCGCTCGAGATCGAAATCCGCGGCGAGCCGCGCCGGGGAAAGCTGGCGGTCGCGCGCGCCTTCGGACCAGGGGAGGGGGCGCCTCGCCTGACCGCCGCGGCTCCGGATGTGGCCGCCGAGCTCCAGGACCTGGTTCGGGGCGCCAGGCTTGTCGAAGGCCGCGCCGCGCGCGACGTGGCTGACGAGGCCGAGGCCGAGGCGTTGGAGGTGGTGCACCCCCTGCCGGGCGGCGGAGAGCTGGCGATCGAGCCCACCCGCGCGCTCACCGCCATCGACGTCGACCTCTCCGAGCGTAAGGGCGGCGACGCCAAGCGGGTGACCCGCCAGGCCAACATGGCCGCGCTGGGCATGGCGGCTCGCCTGCTGCGCCTGAAAGGGCTGGGCGGGATCGTGGTGATCGACCTCGTTGGCCGGGGTCATGACGGAAACACCCTGATGGCTACGGCGCGGGCGGCCTTCGGTCCGGACAATCCCGGCGTTTCGATCGGGCCTGTCGGGCGTTTAGGGACCATGGAACTCTCGCTGCCCCGCCGTACGCGTCCGTTGGCCGAAATCCTGTGCCGGCAGGACGGCGCGCTCAGCGATCGCACGCTCGCCCAGCGTCTGATCCGCCGCCTTGAGGCGGAAGCCGCCTCGCAACCGGGCGCCCGGCTGGCCGCAAGGTGCTCGCCGGATGTCGCCAAGGCCGCCGCGCCACTCGCCAAGCTGCTCGCCGAGCAGATCGGCGCCCGTTTCGTAATCACGGCTGATGCGGCGCTGCCGCGCGACCGTCTAGACGTCGGTGCGGCATGACTGCGGCCAAATGCCCGATCTGCGGCAAGCCGACGGAAGCCGAGTACCGGCCGTTCTGCTCCCGGCGCTGCGCTGATGTAGACCTCCAGCGCTGGTTCACCGGCCGCTACGCAGTGCCTGGCGCGAAGGTTGAGGAAACCTCGAACGACGCCGACGAAGAAGACTGACGGCGCCTCGCTGGACTTCCGAAAGCGGCTCTTCTATAGACGCGGCTCCCGCGCTGGCGGCCTCTTGCCTGGGTAGCTCAGTTGGTAGAGCAGCGGATTGAAAATCCGCGTGTC
>JBOHKZ010000253.1:0-17176 GCA_050729355.1 Phenylobacterium sp.
TCGGTGGTGAAGGCTTCCTTGTTTTCCTTCACCCAGGCGATCGAGGCGTCGCGGTTGTCGTTCAGGTTCTGGAACTTCGGGAAGACGTAGCGCGCCATCAGCTCGTAGGAGCGCTTGGTTGCCGCCCAGGGCGCCCAGTTGTGGGCCATGAACAGGAAGGCGCCGAAGCCGCCGCCGCTCTCGTCGACCAGCTGCTGGATGCGGCGCGCGGCGTCGTCAGGCGTGCCGATCACCGCCAGGCCGCTGTCCACCATCGCCGCCACCGGATCGTCGCCCTCGGGCACGATCGGCAGGTTGGCGATCTCGCGGAAGTAATAGATCCACTTGTCCAGGCCGAAGCGGACATCCGCCATCGCCTGTTCCTTGGTCTCGGCGATGTGCATGGGTCCGACCAGGCGCCAGGCGTTGCGGTCCATGGCCTTGCCGTGCTCGGCGGCCTGTTCATTGGCGATCGCCCAGTTGGAGGCCAGCGCATTGAATCCGGCGGTGGACGTCGCGCCCAGCGACAGCAGGCCAAGGCCGTGCTGGCCGGCGGCGCGGGCCCCGGTCGGCGAGACCTGGCTGGCCACGGCGATCTCCACCGACGGCCGTGAATAGGGCGTCATCTGCAGCCGGGCGTTGGAAAGCTCGAACCAGTCGGACTTGTGGGTGACCACCTCGCCACGCAGCAGCGGCACCAGCACCTTCAGCGCCTCGTCCATGCGGTCGCGCTGCTTGCCGACCGGGATGCCCATCATGAAGGCGTCGGAGACCAGCGCGCCGGGGCCCACCCCGAACATCACCCGGCCGCGGGTCATGTGGTCGAGCTGGTTGATCCGGTCGGCCAGCATCAGCGGGTGGTGGTAGGGCAGGGAGGAGACCCCGGTGCCCAGGCGGATGTGCTTGGTGCGCTCGGCCGCCGCGGCGATGAACACCTCCGGCGAGGCGATCAGCTCATAGGCCGCCGAGTGGTGCTCTCCGATCCAGGCTTCGTCGTAGCCGAGCTGGTCCATCCATTCGACGAGCTCGAGGTCGCGCTGGATCGCCAGCGTCGGGTTCTCGTCGACCGGATGGAAGGGCGCGATGAAGGCGCCGAAGCGCAGTCGCTGCGGGAGCATGGTCGAGGTCCTCCGATGGCGCGTGCGGCGCGCCTGGTTGGCAGGACGATAAGCAGCGGACGTGGCGGAAGGCTAGCGCAGGGCGCGAAGGACGGGTGTCTCGCCCCACTGCGCGGGGTCGTGGCCGAACACCATGACCGTCTCGGGTTCACGCAGCGCCAGTAGGGCGTCGAGCGCGTGGTTCATGGCGGCGTGGTCGGCGAAATCGGGGAACGACCGGCGCTCCACGACCTCGCAATTGTAGCAGGCGTCGGCCACCAGGATGTGGTCGCCGGCCGTGCTGTGCACCCGCAGCGACTGGTGGCCGGGCGTGTGGCCGTAGCTCGGCAGGCAGGTCACCGAGCCGTCGCCGAAGAGGTCGTGCTCCCCGTCGATCTGCTGCACGTCATGCCCGAGGCTGTAGTAGCGCCGGGGCAGGGCATAGCGGGCGGCCGTCTCGCGATCGGCGCCGGCCTCCCACTCGCGCCGCTGCACCACCACGGTGGCGTTGGGCAGCTGGTGCAGGCCGCCTGAGTGATCAAAGTGCAGGTGGGAGAGGACCACGTAGCGGATGCGCGCGGGATCGATGTCCAGTCGCTCCAGGCTGGCGGCCGCCAGGTCCTGCGGCGCAAAGCTAATGTCGAGGTCCTGTGCGTTGAGCGCCTGGCGATAGGCATCCTGAGGGTCCGCCAGATCGGCATGATAGCCGCAGTCGAACAGCGCCACACCGTCAGGGTGCTCGATCACGTAGAAGGGCACCGGCACGGAGACGCGGCCTGCGCCCGTCATGCCCAGGCCCGCCGCCGGGCTGTGGAACTGGCCGCAGACGCAGCCGAAGAGATTGATGGCCATGGCGCGCTTCCCGTTCGGGCTGGTCTAGGCTGCCGGCTCGATCAAATGAACCCAAATCTGTCATCCCGGCGGCAGCGAAGCGGAGAGCCGGGACCCAGGGGGACAGCAGTGGGCTTAGCCCTGGGTCCCGGATCGGCTCTTCGGCCGTCCGGGATGACATGCGTATTGATATTGCTTGCTTATAGCAGGCCGGAGCTGCGCTACCGCGCGCCCTCAAGGAATTTCAGAACCGACAGCTCGAAGGCGCGGCCGTCGCCGACCGCCTTGAGGGGCAGCTCGCCCGCCTGGTAGGCGTCGAGTACGGCGGGGTGGATGTAGGCGCTGCGGCAGACGGCGGGCGTGTTGCCGAGCACGCCGGCGACGGCCTTGACGCAGGTGTTGAGGTTGCGCCTGGCGCCGCCCTCATCGGCGCAGGCGGGGAGGGTGACCAGGGCCCGGGCGGCGGCCACCGTACCGGCCCAGGTGCGGAAGTCCTTGGCGGAGAAGTCCTCGCCCATGGCCTCGCGCAGGTAGGCGTTGACGTCGGCGGACTCCACCACATGCCGCGCGCCCTCATCGTCGAGGTACTGGAAGAGCCGCTGGCCGGGCAGGTCCTGGCAGGCCTTGACCACGCGGGCGAGGCGACGGTCGCGGAAGCTCGTCTGGTGCGTCTTGCCGCTCTTGCCGCGGAACTCGAAGACCGCGCGTTCGGACCCGATCCTGGCGTGGCGGTCGCGCAGGGTGGTCAGACCGAAGCTCTTGTTGGCCTTGGCGTACTCCTCATTGCCGACCCGGATCAGGGTCATCTCCATAACCCGAAGCACGGCGGCCAGGACCTTTTCGCGGGGAAGGCCGCGGAGCGCGAGATCGCGGTCGACGCGGGCGCGAAGCTTCGGCAAGGCGCGGCCGAAGGCGATCAGCCGGTCGAACTTGCCGCCGTCGCGCTGGGCGCGCCACTTGTCGTGATAGCGGTACTGCTTGCGGCCCTTCACGTCGCGGCCTGTCGCCTGGATGTGGCCGCGGGCGGTGGGTGCGATCCAGACGTCGGTCCAGGCCGGGGGGATGGCCAGTTTGCGGATGCGGTCGAGCGTGGCTTCGTCGGTGACGGCCTGGCCCTTGGCGTCCTTGTAGTTGAAGCCCAGGCCCGCCTTGCGTCGACGAATGCCGGGATCGAGGTCGCTGACGTAGGTGAGGCCCGCGGCGTGGACGTCGGCTTCGGCTGGGGTGAGTTCGGCCGTGTCGCGCGCCATCGGAATGCCCTCCGCTTGAGCCTCGGCAACGTGCTATGCGCAGGCGAGTTCCTGAGGGGTCTGAAGCCGTTGAACTACCGCCACGCGTTCCACGCCGGGAACTTCGCCGACCTCGTGAAACACGCCGCGCTGCTGCGGCTGCTGGCGTTGCGCGGGGCGGGGCCGCTGACGATCATCGACACCCACGCCGGGCGCGGGCTCTACGACCTGGCCGGCGTCGAGGCGCGCAAGTCGGGCGAGGCGGAGGCGGGGATCGCTCGGCTGATGGCGGCGAAGGACGCGCCCGCCGGCTTCGCGCCGCTGGTCGCCCAGGTGAAGGCGCTGAACGGGTCGGGCGCCGTGCGCCGCTACCCGGGCTCGCCCTGGCTGATCGCCCAGGCGCTGGGGCCCAAGGACGCCTACATCGCCTGCGAGCTGCGCCCTGACGAGCACGCGGCGCTCCGCGAACTGATGAAGGCCAGGCCCAATGTGACCACGCTGTGCACGGACGGCTACGCGACGGCCGCCTCGCGCAGCCCGGCGGTCGGAGATGCGCTCGTCCTCATCGATCCGCCGTTCGAGCGTGCGGACGATTATCGCCAGATCGTCGAGACCCTGACCGCGGTCCGCGACCGCAGTCGGCAGGCCCAGGCGCTGGTCTGGCTGCCGCTCAAGGACCTGGAGACCTTCGACGGCTTCCTGCGCGAGCTGGAGGACGCCCTGCAGGCGCCGGCTCTGGTGGCGGAGACCCGGATGCGGCCGTTGACCGATCCGATGAAGATGAACGGCTGCGCCCTGGTGCTGGTGGGCGCGCCGGACGGGATGGCCGAGGATCTGGAGGCGATCTGCGGCTGGACGGCGCGGACGTTGGGAGAGGGCGGTCAGGCCCGGGTCTACCGCGTCTGAGACGGAACCGCCGCCCGCCTGTGCTGGTTTCACCGGCCCATGACCCGTAACGCCACCCTGATCACCGCTGCCGCCTTGTTCGGGATCATCGCGGTCGCCAGTTTTGCCGTCGGCTGGATCATCCAGGCGCTCTGACGCCTGCGATTTGCACGGCGGCTCACATCATCGAAAATTCACGCAGTTTCGCACTTGCGAGATCGGATGGCGTGATATGCTGCGACGCACAATCTTAGCAGGAGAACTGGCCCATGCCCCTCGCCGGCGAGAATCAACTGTCCGCCATCAGCAAGGACCCTCAGGCCCTTATCCGCATCCCGGTCGGCGCCGCGTCCCCGTTGTGGGGCCTGTTCGCCGGCGCGGCGATGACCGGCGCGGCCTGGTGGTGGATGACCCGCTGGACGCGGCCGGCCAACCTCGAAGCGCTGTTCGGCGCCGCCGAGAAGGCCTCGGCCGCGACTCTCGCTGAAGTCGAGGTGCTCCCAGCGCCGGTGATAGAAGCCGTCGAAGCGGCGCCGGCTGCGTTGGAGCCCGTCGTCGAAGTGGCGCCGGAGACCATGGAAGCCGTCATCGAGGACCCGACGCCCGCGCCGATCGCCGAGGCGCTGATCGAGGCGGCGCCGATCTCGCCCGTGCTGGAAGCCCTGGCCCCGGAGGCGGTCGAGCCTGTCGTTGAAGCGCCGCTGAGCAACACGATCGAGGCCGCCGCGGAGGTCTCGGAAGAGTTCAAGCCCTCGCCCAAGCCGAAGAAGACGATCACGCCGAAGGCCGACTGACTTGGCGCGGCCTTAGGGCTGCGCCTACAACCGATGCGCCGGACATCGAGCGGCGGTCGGGGGAGCGGACTTGAAGCGGGCGGTCGACATCCTCGGAGCCCTCGCGGGACTGATCCTGCTGTCGCCGTTGTTCGTGATCGCGGCGCTGGCGGTGGTGACGCAGAGCCCCGGACCGGCGTTGCACTGGTCGCGCCGGGTGGGCCGCGACGAACGCATCTTCCACATGCCGAAATTTCGCACCATGCGGGTGGGCACGCCCGTCGTCGCCACGCACCTGCTGAACGATCCTGACCAGTGGGTGACTCCGGTGGGCCGGTTCCTGCGCCGCACCAGTCTCGATGAGCTGCCGCAGCTCTGGAGCATCCTGAAGGGCGACATGAGCCTGGTGGGGCCGAGGCCGGCGCTGTTCAACCAGGATGACCTGGTGGCGTTGCGCCGCGCCGCCGGCGTCGCGGGGCTGCGGCCGGGCCTGACGGGATGGGCGCAGATCAACGGCCGCGACGAGCTGCCGCTGGCCGAGAAGGCGCGGCTCGACGCGGAGTACCTGCAGCGCATGTCGCTGGTCTTCGACCTGCAGATCATCGCGGCGACCGCGCTCGCCGCCGTCTCCGGGCGGGGCGTCACCCACTAGGCTGAAGACCTAATGGAACTCTGAAATATCAGCTGGTTGTAGAAGCGGTTGTCATCCCGGACGGCCGAAGAGCCGATCCGGGACCCAGGGCGGACGCAGTGCAGTGGCCCTAGGTCCCGGGCCTTCGCTTCGCTTCGCCCGGGATGACGAGCTTGAGAGTTCTTCAGTCTGAACCGCCGGCGTAGGCGTCATCGGACCCAACGCGGCGCTGGCGCGTTGATGCGCCCGTGACGACGAGCCCCGCTCCAGAACCCAAACCGGCCCGCCGGGGTACGGTGGATGCTCCCGCGCCGCGGCGCACGCGTCCCAGTATGCTGCGCGAGGCGCCGCCACGCCCGCGCTTCCGCAAACCCAGCCGCCGGACGATGGCCTGGTCCGGCGGGGTGCTGGCGCTCCTGGCGTTGAGCGTTGTCGTGCTGATCGCCATCTGGGACTGGAACTGGTTCCGCGGCCCGGTCGCCCGCATCGCGTCGGCGCGGATGCACCGCGAGGTGACCATTGCCGGCGACCTGAACGTCCACCCGTGGTCCTGGCAGCCGAGCGCCACGGTGGATGGCGTGCACATCGCCAATCCGGCGTGGGCCTCGAAGGACGGCCTGGCGGACATCGACCGGATCGCCGTGCAGATCCGTCTCCTGCCGCTGCTGACGGGCAACGTCGACCTTCGGCTGCTGCGCTTCGACCGGCCGAAGGTGCGGCTCTTCAGGGACGCGCAGGGCCGGGCCACCTGGGACTTCTCCGACGGCCGGGACAAGGACAAGCCGCTGCGCCTGCCGCCGATCCGCGACTTCATCGTCAACGACGGCAAGCTGACCTACCAGGACGTGAAGCGGAACCTGCGGTTCTCGGGCACGATCAACGCCGCTGAGAAGCTGGGCGCGGACAACCGGGGCTTCGAGATGACCGGCGTCGGCTCGCTGAACCGCCAGCCGTTCAGTCTGGCCGTCACCGGCGGGCCGCTGCTGAACATCGATCGGAACAAGCCCTATCCGTTCAACGCCGACCTGCGCGCCAGCGCCACTTACCTGACCGCGCGGGGCGCTGTGCCCAAGCCGTTCGACCTGGGCCACTTCTACATGGTGACCAGCGTGCGCGGGCCGGACCTGGCGAACATCTACCCGATCACCGGCATAGCCCTGCCCAACACGCCGCCCTACGCGCTGCACGGACGCGTATCGCGAGACGACAAGGTCTGGCGGGTCACCGGGCTTAGCGGCCGGGTAGGGGATAGCGACCTGGCCGGGACCGCCTCCGTGACGCTTGGCGGCCAACGGCCGCTGCTCAAGGCGGACCTGACGACCCGCAGCCTAGATTTCGACGACCTGGGCGCCGTGTTCGGCGGCGCCCCGTCTACCAAGGCGGGTGAGACCGCGTCGCCCGACCAGAAAGTCCTGGCGCGGACGCAGTCCCAGACCCAGCGGCTGATGCCGGACGCCACGCTCAAGGTCGATCGCTTCCGCTCGATGGACGCCGACGTGACCTTCAAGGCCCTCTCGATCCGCGACGCGCCGATCCATCTGAAGGCGGCCTCGGCGAAGGTGAAGCTCGACGCCGGCCTGCTGCGCGCCGAGCCGCTGGAGCTCGACCTGCCGCAGGGCCGGGTCTCGGGCTACGTCCAGCTCGACGCCCGCAAGCGCCAGCCCGTGACGGACCTGGACCTGCGCCTCTCCAACGGCCGGCTTGAGCAGCTCGTGCCGGTGAGCTTCCAGGGCTGGACCCCCTATTCGGGGTCGCTCGTGGGCCGCGCCAGGCTGACCGGGACCGGCGATTCCGTGCACAAGGCGTTCGCCAACGCCAATGGCGAGGTGATGCTCGTGGCGCCCGGCGGCGAGATCCGCACGTCCATCGCCCAACTGATGGGCGTCAACGTCATCAAGGGCCTGGGCCTGCTGTTCGCCAAGGACAAGGACACCACGCCGATCCGCTGCGGGGTGGCCCACTTCCAGGCGCGAAACGGCCTGCTCAGCGCCGGCCAGATCGTCTTCGACACCGGGCCGGTGCTGGTGACCGGCAAGGGCGCGATCGACATGGACACCGAGCGGCTGGACTTCCGCCTGCAGGGCCACCCGAAGAAGATCCAGCTCGTGCGGTTGATCCTGCCCGTGAAGGTCGAAGGCACGCTGCTAAAGCCCAAGATCGGCGTCGAGGCCGGCAAGGCGATCGGGCAGGGCGGCGTCGCCGTGGCGCTGGCGACCCTGCTGACGCCTCTGGCGGTGGTATTGCCGTTCGTCGATTCCGGGCTCGCGAAAGACGCCAACTGTGCAGCTCTGCTCGCCGACGGCGCCGCTGAGGGGGCGCCGGTGAAGAGCGCTCGGGTCGCCGTCGCGAAGGCCCGTTGACGCCCGGCGGGGGAAACCGTCACAGTCCGCCCGCCGCGCGTCGCGGTTTCCAGAAGAGGACGCCTCATGGCGCTGAAGTCGATTACCGCCGCCCTGGCGCTTACGGCCGGGCTGGCGCTGGCCTCCGGAGCCGCGCTCGCCCACGAGGGCCACCAAGGTCCGCCGCCCAAGACCCCGGGCGGCAAGGCGGCCTGGGCGCGCCACGACAACTTCAAGGCCCAGGGCGCGGCCTTCAAGGCCATCCTCGACGAACTCAAGAAGGATCCGCCCGACCAGGCGGTGCTGACGACCAACGCCAACAAGCTGAAGGCGACCTCGACGGCGCTGCCCAGCTGGTTCCCGAAGGGGAGCGGCCCAGAGTCCGGCGTGAAGACCGACGCCAAGGCCGAGGTCTGGACCGACGCCGCCGGCTTCGCCGCCGCGTCCAACAAGCTGCAGGTCGAGGTCTCCAAGTTCCAGCAACTGGCCAGCGCCGACGACGTGGCCGGCATGAAGGCCCAGTCCCGCGTGGTGGGCGGCTCCTGCAAGGGCTGCCACGACAAGTACCGCGTGCCCGAGAAGAAATAGGTCATGACGGACGGCGGCGCGGTGGGGGCTGGCGCAACCGTCCGTGCGCGGCTGTGGGACGGGCCGACGCGGCTCGTCCACTGGGCGCTCGTAATCCTGCTCGGCTTTTCCTGGTGGTCGGCCGAGACCGATCACCTGCAATGGCATCGGTGGAGCGGCTACTGGGTGGTGGGGCTGGTGGCGTTCCGGCTGGTCTGGGGCTTTGCAGGCTCCGCCAGCGCGCGGTTCGCCGGTTTCGTGAAGGGGCCTTCGGCGACGCTGGCCTACCTGAAGAGCCTCCCAAGCCGTCGGCACGAGGTCGTTCCGGGGCACAACCCGCTGGGCGCCTGGAGTGTGCTGGCGATCCTGCTGGTGCTGATCGCCCAGACGGTGACGGGCCTGTTCGCGGTCGACATCGACGCGTTCGAGGCCGGGCCGCTCTCAGACCGCGTGGACTTCGATACCGGCCGGCTGTTCGCCAAGTGGCACCACTGGAGCTTCACGACCCTGCAGGTGCTGGTGGTGCTCCACCTGGTCGCGGTGGCCTTCTACCTCTTCTACAAGCGGGCCAATCTGATCGGGCCGATGATCACCGGCTATAATCGATTCAGGACCGACCCCGGCCTGGTCTTCGCCCCCCTGTGGCGCGCCGCCGTGGCGACCCTGGTGGCGGCGGGGTTTGCCTGGTGGGTCTCCAAAGGCTTCAGGATGTAGGCGGGTGGCGAGACGCCAGTCGCCTGCAGCGCCCTAGCTCGAAGCCGTAATCCTTCCCAGAAATGTCATCCCGGACGCCGCGTAGCGGTGAGCCGGGACCCAGGGGTGCGCTTGGCTCCTGGGTCCCGGATCGGCTCTTCGGCCGTCCGGGATGACAGGAAAAGACGCGGATATTGCTCGGTTTTCCTAGGTCGCCGCGGCGTCGCGGAGGCACTTCAGCCAGGCGTCCTCCCGGGCCTTTTCGGCTTCGCGCAGCTTGACCTCGGCGTCCTGGACGCCGGCGTCGTGCTTGCGCCATTCGGCTACGGCGCCCTCGCGTGCGGCGCGGGCGGCTTCCAGGGTCGGGAAACGGGCGAGGACGGCGCGCATCGAATAGCTGACCGGCGGTCCCACGGTCTCGCGGTCAGGGTAGAAGCCGGTGATGGCGTCCGCGGTCTCGGTTTCGATGTGGAAGACATCCGCCCACCCGGCGTGATGGCGCATCAGAGCCCAGGGCCGTTCCATCCGCTCGCTCACCCTTATTTCTCCTCAATGGCCGTCGTCTCGAATCCGCCCAGGAGGCGGTTTGGCGGCATAACTAGCGCGCTCCGCGGCGGGCTCCAACGTCGCATGCCCCGAATTTGGGCTTCCGTCACGCGGCGGTTCAGTTGAAAACCTGGGCCATTGATTTGATCCATTAGATTTAGCGAGCATTGCTTCGTGGCCAAAATCACGATCGCCCAGCAATTTTGCGGGCCCCCGAACTCCGGCAACGGCGGTTATGTCTGCGGCGTCCTGGCGAAGGACATCGACGGGCCAGCCACGTCGGTCCTGCGCGCCCGCGTGCCGCTGGACGCTGACCTTGAACTGGCGACAGCCGATGGCGTCGTAACGATCACGGACGCCGAAGGCGCTCTGGTCGGTCGCGGCGAGGCCGCCGACCGCGACCTGCTGCCGAGCCCACCTGCGCCTCCCAGCCTTGAAGCGGCCCGTGCAGCCGGCGAACGCTACATCGGCCTGGTCCAGCGGGTGCACCCGACCTGCTTTTCCTGCGGCCCGGAGCGCCACGAGGGCGATGGCCTGCGGGTATTCGCCGGCCAGATCGAGGGCGAGGCCGATGGCCATCTGGCCTGTGTCTGGACGCCTCACGCGGCCTTTGCGGACGACGAGGGACTGGTTCCGACGGAAGTGATCTGGGCGGCTCTGGACTGCCCGGGCGTGTTCGCGTGGATCGCCAAGGAAGGCCGCCACGGCGCGCTCCTGGGGACCATGACCGGGGAAGTGCTGCGGCGTCCGAAGGCCGGCGAGGACTGCATCGTCACGGCCTGGCCGCTGGCGCGCGAGGGCCGCAAGGAGACCGCCGGCGTGGCGCTCTTCACCGCCGCCGGCGAGTTGCTGGCCCGCGCGCACCAGGTCTGGATCATGATGGGCCCGCCGCCACAGCAACAGGCCGCCGCGCCGGAAGCGGTTTCCGCCTAGGGGCGTACTCACTACGCCCGTGGCGCGTGATGATCTGCCGCTTCTAGGCCCGCGCCGGCGGATGACGATTGTGCCAGTCCGTCGCCTGTTCGTACGCGTACGCCACCCGGCACAGCAGGGCCTCACTGAGGCGGCGGCCCGTGAACTGGATGCTGTAGGGTAGGCCGTCCGCCGAGACTCCGCATGGCAGGCAGATGGCGGGCACGCCGGCGAGGTCCATCGGCATGGTGAATTCGGCGCTGCGCGGCTGGGCCGCGCCCCAGGCCTGATGGTAGGCCGGCAACGGACCGGTCTGAAGCTCGTGTGTGATCGGCCAGGCCGGGTCGCCGCCTGCAGGCCCAGCCATCGCATCTACCGTATCAAGCAGCGCATCCATCTGGGCCGTGAGCTCCGCACGACGACGGCGTGCTGCGGCCAACGTCTGAGGCGTGACCGAGGCGCCGGCATCCAGGAATTCGCGGAGGTATGGCCCATATTCCGCCCCGCGGGATGGGTAGGTCGCGGCATGGGCTGCCGCGATTTCCGCGCCGCAGATCGTCGCCCAGGTTGGCACCACGTCCGACAGATCGGGCATGCGCACGGGCGTGATCACGGCGCCCTGGCGTTCCAGCACTTTCAGCGCCGCTTCGATGGCCTGGGCCTGTCCCGCATCGGTGTGCTCCAGCGCGTAGGCCCGATCCACCCCGATCCGCAAACCCCGGACGCCGCCGCGAAGCGCCTTCACAGCCTCGGCGGGGGGCGCGTCGAGGGAGGTGGGGTCAGCCGGATCGCGCCCCGCCATGGCGTCGAACAGGATAGCGACATCGGCCACTTCGCGCGCCATCGGGCCCACGTGGTCGAGAGACGGCGCCATTGGCATCACGCCGAACCGGCTGACCCGGCCATAAGTGGGCTTCAGTCCGACCACGCCATTCGCGGACGAGGGATTGCGGATCGAGCCGCCGGTGTCGGTGCCGACTGCGCCGAAACAGAGGCCCGCCGCGACCGCAACGCCGGAGCCGCTCGACGACATTCCAGGCCAGCGATCGTGGTTCCAGGGGTTCAGCGGCACGTCCATGGCGGGGTTGTAGCCGGCCGCCGCGCCCTCAGAGAGGTTCGTCTTGCCCAGGACCACGGCGCCGGCGGCCCGCAGCCGGGCCACGACCGTGGCGTCCTCGCCCGGCACGAAATCACGGCGCACCGCGAGGCCGCCCATGGTGCGGACGCCCTTGGTGTAGCAGAGGTCCTTGATCCCAATCGGCACGCCGTGCAGCGGCCCCCGGTAGCGGCCGGCGGCGATCTCGGAGGCGGCTTTCTCGGCGTCGGCGATCGCCTGCTCCCCCATGACTGTGGCGTAGCTCTTCAGCACCGGATCGACGGTCGCGATGCGCGCCAACATGCGTCGCGTCAAATCGACCGGGGAGACTTCGCGCGCCGCGATGCGGCGGCCAACGGCCTGCAGGCTCAAATAGAATTCAGGGGCCGGTGGAGGCGCTGCCGCCCAGACTTTCGTCGAAGCCACACCTGCTGCGGTCCCCGCCATGACAGCCCGCCGAGACACATCATCACGGCGTCTTCCGCCCGACATCGGCTTTCCCCCAGATGGCGCAATGAGTTTCGATATGACCGGCTGCGCAACGCAAACAGTCAAGCTCCCTCTGGGCCCGTCGGGGAAGAAGAGGGCCTGAGGCTTGCGCGCCGCGCGTCGCCGGGTCCAACCTCGCGCCGAATCCGGGGAGGGGTCATGCGCGCGGCGTCGGTATCGGACTATCGGGAGCTGGCGCGGCGCAGGCTGCCCAACATCTTCTTCGAGTATATCGACGGCGGCTCCTATGCGGAGGCGACGCTGGGCCGCAACGTGGCCGACATCGAGGCCATCGCGCTGCGCCAGCGGGTGATGCGCGACATGACCAAGCTGGACATGAGCGTCGAGACGCTCGGCCAGCAACTCTCGATGCCCGTGGGACTGGCGCCCGTCGGCATGGCCGGCATGTACGCCAGCCGGGGCGAGGTGCAGGCCGCGCGCGCGGCGGCCGAAGTCGGCGTTCCGTTCTGTCTCTCCACGGTCGGCGTCTGTTCGGTGGAGGAGGTGGCGAAGGCGGGCGTCGCGCCCTGGTTCCAGCTCTACATGCTGAAGGACCGTGGCTACATGAAGAGCCTGATCGAGCGGGCCAAGGCGCTGGGCTGCCCGGTGCTGGTGTTCACGGTGGACCTGCCGGTTCCGGGTTCGCGCTACCGGGACATCCGTTCGGGCTTCACCGGGTCGAGCGGGCTCTCCGGGGCGCTCAATACCGCCTGGGACGGGATCACCCACCCCGCCTGGACCTGGGACCTCTTCACGCGCGGGCGGCCGCACACCCTGGGCTCGGTCGCCGGCGCCGTGACAGAGAGCCGGCGGGTCACCGATTTCCTGTCGTGGATCGCGCGGAACTTCGATCGCTCGGTCACCTGGGCCGACCTCGACTGGGTGCGCGAGACCTGGGATGGGCCAATCGTGGTGAAAGGCGTGCTCGATCCGCAGGACGCCCGCGACGCGGTGAAGGCCGGCGCCCAGGGCCTGGTGGTCTCGAACCACGGCGGCCGCCAGCTCGACGGCGTACGCTCGTCGATCTCGGCCCTGCCGGCCATCGCCGACGCGGTCGGCGGCGACCTGGAAGTCTATATGGATGGCGGCATACGCTCGGGGCTGGACGTGCTGAAGGCCCTGGCGCTGGGTGCGAAGGCCTGTTTCGTCGGCCGCGCCTGGGCCTACGCCCTGGGAGCCGGCGGCCAGGCGCAGGTCGCCAGGATGCTCGGCACCCTTCGCGCCGAGCTGGCCGTGGCGATGATCCTGACCGGGTGCGCCACGGTAAGCGAGGCTGGGCGCGAACTGCTGGACCGCGACGCCTAGGCAACCCGCGTTCGCCCAAAACCCAAGCGTTGCCCGTCGCCTAGATAGGGAATCCGATCACGTTGTCGGTATGCGGCGCCTATGTTGCAGTGCAGTGCAACCAGGTCGGCGCAGGTGTGTTGAAATGGCCCGTGGATGGGAGTTCTGAGATGCAGGAACAGACGTCGCTGGCCTATTCGCTGAGCCAAATCGAGACGGGCTGGCGCTGGAGCGTTTATGACGAAGACGGTGTCGTCGTCGCAGGCGGCGCCGACCCCAGTCGCGATGTGGCGCAGGCCGCCGTCGAACGCACCCTGAGCGCAGCGCCGCACACCATGGGGCTCGCCAGGCTCGGCTAGAACCTTGTAGGCATAGGCGGTCGCAACACCGGATCGCCGTGCTGAACCTCCTTCGCCGTATCGAAAGCCGCGCCCTGGTCCTGGTGATCGGGCTGTCCGGAGCGCTCTGGGGCTTCTTCAACGTCGCCAGCGAGGTCAACGAGGGCGACACAGCCGCGCTCGACCGTCAGATCCTCCTGGCGCTGCGCAATCCCGCCAATCCCAGCGACCCCATCGGCTCTCGCTCCTTCGAGGAGGCGATGCGCGATGTGACGGGGCTGGGCGGCTTCACGGTGGTGACGCTGGTGACGGTGGTGGCCGTCCTGGCGTTCCTGATGCACGGCCGACGACGCCACGCCTTCGTCCTGGCCGGCACGGTCCTGCTGGCCGAACTCTCCAGCGATATCGCCAAGACCTTCTACAATCGGCCCCGTCCGGACCTCGTGCCGCACGGGAGCTATGTCTATTCCGCGAGCTTTCCCAGCGGCCACTCGACGATGGCGGCGGCGACCTATCTGACACTGGCCGTGCTGGTCGCCAGCCTCGAACCGAACCGGGCGACCAAGGCCATGGTGTTCGTCCTGGCGCTGGCGCTGATCGTGGCCATCGGATTCAGCCGGGTCTATCTCGGCGTCCATTGGCCGAGCGACGTCCTGGCGGGCTGGAGCCTGGGCGCGGCCTGGGCGCTTGCGGGGTGGAGCGTGCTACGCAGAATGAACCGCAAGCCTATGGGCGGGTCGCCAGCACCTTAGCCACCACGGGCGCGAGGCCGCGGGCGATGATCGCGACGCCCTGGGCGTTGGGATGGATGCCGTCCGCCTGGTTGAGCGCGCGGTTGCGGCCGACCCCGGCCAGCAGGTCCGGATAGAAGGCGACGCCGTGCGCCTTGGCCAGGTCCGCGAACACCGCATTGAAGTCCCGGGCGTAGCCGCGGCCCAGCTCCGGCGGCGCGCGCATTCCCGTCAGCACGGCGCCCATGTGGCGGGCCTTCAGCCGTGTGAGTATCCGGTCGAGATTGGCGCGCGTGGTCTTGGGGTCGAACCCCTGCAGGAGGTCGTTGCCGCCCAGCGCCACGACGACCACGGCGGTGTCGGGGCGGATGCTGAAGTCCATGCGGCCCGCGCCGTCCGCCGTCGTCTCGCCCGAGGCCCCCGCGCCGCGCACCATGTTGGGCACCCCCAGCCGCTCGAGCGCCAAGTGCAGCTGGTTCGGCAGGGCGTCGCGGCCGGGCAGGCCGAGGCCCGCGGTGATGGAGTCGCCAAGGATGGTCACCACCTTGCCCCGCGCCGCCAAGGCGTGGACCGGCAGGGCGGCGAGCCCCAGAGCAAGGGCGAGCCGGCGGGAAATGGAAGGTGGAGGTGTGTCGGCCATGCGCTTGTCCTATTTAGAAGATTGTCTACGCCGCTCAACGCCTGAGGCCGCTTCTTGTCCGACGCCGACGCCGACCCGCTGGTCATGGAGAACGTCTCGCTGACCCTGCCGTCGGCCGCCGGACCCGTCGAGATCCTGCGCGGGCTGGATGTGCGGGTGCGGCAAGGCGAACGTGTGGCGTTGGTGGGCCCCTCCGGCTCCGGGAAGTCGTCGCTGATCGCGGTGGCCGCGGGCCTGGAACAGCCGAGCGGCGGGTTGGTGCGGCTGTTCGGCCAGGACCTGGCGCGGCTCGACGAGGATCGCCGCGCGCGGCTGCGCCGGGGGCGCGTGTCGCTGGTGTTCCAGGCCTTCCACCTGCTGCCCAACATGACGGCCGAAGAGAATGTCGCCGCCCCGCTGGAGATCGACGGCAAGCGCGACGCGACGGCGACGGCCGGGGCCTGGCTGGAGCGTGTCGGGCTCTCCGGCCGCGCGCGGCACTATCCGCACCAGCTTTCCGGCGGCGAGCAACAGCGCGTGGCGCTGGCGCGTGCGCTCGCCCCGCGGCCCGCCCTCCTGTTCGCCGACGAGCCCACGGGCAACCTCGACGCCGCCAACGCCGCCCACGTCGCCGACCTGATGTTCGACCTGGTGGCTGAGACCGGAGCGGCCCTGGTGCTGGTGACCCACGACGAAGGCTTGGCCGCTCGGGCCGACCGGGCCGTGCGCCTGCGCGACGGGCGGGTGGCGCAAGACGGCGCCAAGCCGGCATGATCCCGCTCTCCCTGCGGTTCGCGGCGCGGGAGCTGCGCGCGGGGGTCCGCGGGTTCCGCATCTTCCTGGCCTGCCTGGCGCTGGGGGTGGCCGCCATCGCCGCAGCCGGCTCGACGGCGGAGGCCTTCCGGCAGGGGCTGGCCGGCCAGGCGCGCGAGATCCTCGGCGGCGACTTGGCGCTCTCGGTGCAGCAACGGCGGTTCACGCCTGCCGAACGGGCGGCGCTGCAGCGGACAGGCCGGGTGGTCTTCTCGGTCGCCTCCAAGGCCATGGCCGAAGCGCCTTCGGGCGATCGGCGGCTGGTCGAACTGCGCGGCGTCGGACCCGGCTACCCCCTCGCCGGCGAAGTCACCCTGCAGGGCGCGCCGAGCGTCGCCGCCGCCCTGGCGGTGAAGGACGGGGTCGCGGGTGCCGCGGTGGAGCAGGCGCTGCTGGACCGCCTCCACCTGAAGCTCGGCGGCCAGTTTCTGGCCGGCAATCTGCCACTGGTCGCACGCGCTGTGCTCATGCAGGAGCCCGACCGGCTGTCGCGCGGCTTCGCGCTCGGCCCACGCGTGCTGACCAGCATGCGGGCGGTGGAGCAGGGCGGCTTCCTGGCGCCGGGTCTGCCGTTCGGCGAGACCGCGCGGGTGGCGTTGCCGGCAGGCGGGGACCTACAGGCCAGCAAGGCCGCGGTTCGTCAGGCCATGAAGGGCGCGGTGCGGATCAGGGATCGCGAGGACGCCGCGCCCGGCATCCACCGGCTGATCGACCAGCTTGAGTACTTCCTGGGTTTCATCGGCCTGGCGTCCCTGGTGGCGGGCGGGCTCGGCGTTTTCGGGGCGGTCAGCGCCTATCTGGAGGCCCGCAAGCCCGCCATCGCCACCTTGAAGGCGCTGGGCGCGGAAGGGGCGCTGGTGCGCGACATCTATCTGATCCAGATCGGCCTCCTGGCCGCATTGGGGGTGGCTATCGGCCTGGTGGTCGGCGCAGCCGCGCCGCTGGCGCTGGGCGCCCTGGTTCAAGACAAGTTGCCGGTGCCGGCGCTCTTCGCGGTCTACCCCTGGCCGCTCGCCAAGGCCGCGGCTTTCGGCCTGCTCTCGGCGGCCGCCTTCTCGCTGGCGCCGCTCGGTCGGGCGCGTTCGACCCCGCCGGCCAGCCTGTTCCGCAGCGACCTTTCCGGACGGCTGAGGATCGGGCCGGAGATCGTCGGCGCGGTCCTGGCGGCCATCGGCCTCGCCGCCATGGCGGTGGTCACTGCGCCGACCCCGCTGGCGGCCGGGATCATGATCGCCGGGGTGGCCGTGTCGTTCGGTCTGCTCTGGGCGCTGGGCTGGGCCGCGGCGGCGGTCGCGGGGAGGGCGCGGGCGGGCGCGCGCGGGCC
>JBOHKZ010000254.1:0-4596 GCA_050729355.1 Phenylobacterium sp.
AAGCCATCCTGCAGGAAGGTTTTCCGGACGCCCAGATCCAGATCGAGGACCTGGCCGGCGACGGCGACCACTACAAGGCCCGCATCGTTTCCGCGCGGTTCACCGGCCTGACGCGGGTGAAGCAGCACCAGCTCGTCTACGCCGCCCTGAAGGGCAAGATGGGCGGCGAACTGCACGCGCTTGCCCTGGAAACCTGCCCACCCGGAGACGCGTCGGCCTGACGCGCTTGACCCGGCGGTCGGGGCTCCCTAGCTCTTGGGCAGAATATATCCGCTGAAAGCGCGCCATCCATGACCGAAACCGTCACCAGCGATCCCGTCCACGACTTCATCGCCAGCGCCGTGGCCGATCATCCGGTCGTGCTGTTCATGAAGGGCGTTCCCGAAGCCCCGCAGTGCGGCTTCTCGGCCCAGGTCGTGCAGATCCTCGACCATCTGGGCGCGGACTTCGTGGGCGTGAACGTCCTGCAGAACGACCTGCTGCGCGAAGGCATCAAGGCCTTCTCCGACTGGCCGACCATCCCGCAGCTCTACGTGAAGGGCGAGTTCGTCGGCGGCTGCGATATTGTGCGCGAGATGTTCCAGTCCGGCGAGCTGAAGGGCTTCCTGGCCGAACAGGGCGTCCTGACCGAAGCCTGACGGCCTCGTGGTCCTCCTCGAGCCGCCGCCCGGCCGCCAGGTCTTCCGGCTCGAGTTCGAGCCCTCCCCTGCCGACATCGATGAGAACGGCCACGTGAACAACGTGGTCTATCTGCGCTGGGCCCAGGACATGGGGGTGGCGCATTGGCGTTCGCTCGCGCCGGCCGAGGAGCAGGTCCGCTGGGCCTGGGTGGCGCTGCGCCACGAGATCGACTACCGCCGCGCCCTCCTGCCCCACGAGGTCGGTCATGGCCGCACCTGGGTCGCCGAGACGGCGGAAGGCCCGCGCTTCGACCGCTTCATCCGCATCGACGCCGCCGACGGCGCCATGTGCGCCCAGGTGCGGACCACCTGGTGCCTCATCGAACAGGCGACCGGACGCCCCAAGCGCGTGCCAGCCTGGATGATGGAGATGTTCGCCTAGCGACGTCCCTTATACCACTCGTCCCCGCGGGAATTTGTGCTGGGCCTAGGCCGGCAGGGCCCGCAACAACGCGGCCCGTTCCAGATCCTGCGCTCGGCCGAAGAGGGCGAGGATTTCGAGAAGCTCATCGCGCGACGGCGCGAACCACGGCCCGCCCGGCCCCGCCAGGGCCACGCGGGTCTTTGGCAAGACTGGCGTCCAGGCGCCGGCCGCCTTGACCCGAAATCCAGCCATGACCTCCACCGCGAGCGGCGTCTCGGATCGCTGGAAGAACACCTCGGAATCGAACTGGGCCGATGGGCCGGGCGAGGTCGGCTCGACGCCCCACAAGGCCGCCAGGGCTCGCGCGCCCGCCGGTGTGGTCAGGATGTCGATGTCGTCGATGGCGGCGAGGTCGACGCCCATCAGCACCATCGCGGCGCTGCCGATCAGCCACCAGTCCTCGGTCAGCCCGCGCAGGTCCGGCCCGATCCGCTCCAGCGTCTCGGCCATGCCCGGCGGGCGGATCATGGGCCGGTCCAGGCGGTCAGCGGGTTGAGCAGGAAGACCGGGGTGCGCGGCGCCAGGCCGAGTTCGGCCCAGGTGAAGACGAGGTCGATGTGGCCCATGGCGAACGAACGGCAGGTGTCGACGTGCTTTCGCCCGAACGCCAGCGTCACCGCCTCACCTCGCCGCTCCACGTAGAAGGCGAAGTCGCCCCGCGAGGTGCAGCCGTTGGACGCCACCCGGATGGTGATCGCATCACGGCCGGCCTGGGCGGCGTAGAGCGGCTCAAGCTCGCCCAGCAGCACGCCGGGAGGCGCAGGCGTGGGCGCGGGCCTCTGACCCGGCGCAGGCGTCGGCGTGGGCCTTACGGGCTGCGGCTTGGCGGTCGCACAGCCGGCGAGCGCCAGGGCGGCCAGGACGAACAGGCGGCGATTCATCGGCCCACTCTTTCGCAAGGTCCCGCCCAAAGCAAAAGGCCCCGGATCGCTCCGGGGCCTTCGCAATCGGTTCTCGAAGTCCGGCGTCGTTTAGGACGCGTAGAATTCGATGACGAGGTTCGGTTCCATCTTCACCGGGTACGGCACCTCGGAGAGCTCCGGGATGCGCACGTAGGTGGCCGACATCGCCTTGCCGTCCATGGTGATGTACTCGGGCGTGTCGCGTTCCGAGGACTGCAGGGCTTCCAGCACCAGCGCCATGTTGCGCGAACGCTCGCGAACCTGGACCACATCGCCCGGCTTCACGCGGTACGACGGGATGTTCACCCGCTTGCCGTTCACCAGCACGTGGCCGTGGTTGACGAACTGACGCGCCGCGAACGGGGTCGGCACGAACTTGGCGCGATAGACCACCGCGTCCAGGCGGCTTTCCAGCAGGCCGATCAGGTTCTCGGAGGTGTTGCCCTTACGGCGCGCGGCCTCTTCGTAGATCTTGCTGAACTGCTTCTCGGTCAGGTTGCCGTAGTAGCCCTTCAGCTTCTGCTTGGCGCGCAGCTGCAGGCCGAAGTCGGAGACCTTCTGCTTGCGGCGCTGACCGTGCTGGCCGGGGCCATAGGCGCGGGAGTTGATCGGGGATTTCGGGCGACCCCAGATGTTTTCGCCCATCCGGCGGTCGAGTTTGTACTTGGCGCTATGGCGCTTGGACATTCGTATCTCTTCACTTCGACCCGAGCCGGCGCTCCCGAAGGTGGCAGCGCAATCTCAACGGCGGCTTTCGCGTCAACCCGTCATAGCTCCGCGCCCACCGGCAGGCCGGCGGCGAGGAAGGCGCGGTGTATGCCTACGGGGGCCGGCGGAGTCAAGTTTGGCGCCGGGATCCGTTCCCCGGTCGGCCGCATCAATCAGGTGAACCCCAAGCCTGTCATCCCGGCCGCAGCGAAGCGGAGAGCCGGGACCCAGGGGCCACTGCAATGCGTCCGCCCCTGGGTCCCGGCTCGGCCTTGCAGGCCGTCCGGGATGACAGAGGTGTTGATGCTTCCGTTCTAGGCGCCCGTACGCCGGACCAGCGCCTGCGCCGTCTCCTGGGCCTCGGCCCACCATTGCCTGACCAGGTCGCCGGACTTTCCGGCCCTGGCCAAGGCTACCGCCTGCCCTGCCCACAGGGACATCATGTCGGGGTTGCCGGCCTTGCCCGCCGCGGCGCGGAGGGGCTGCGTCAGGCGGTTCTGGACGGGATAGGCCGGGATTTGGCCCTCGACGGGGCGCATCTCGCGCATAAAGCGGTTCTCGATGCCGCGGGCATGGCGGCCGGAAAAGGCGCTGGTGAGCCGGGTGGCGTCATCGGGGACCTCGCGGATCGCGGTCTGCCAGACGGGGCCGTCGATGGCCTCGTCGGCCAGCAGGAAGGCCGTGCCCATCTGGACGGCGCTCGCGCCCAGGGCCAGGGCGGCGGCGACGCCGCGTCCGTCCATGATGCCGCCGGCGGCGATCACCAGCAGGTCGACGGCCTCCAGCACCGTCGCCACCAGCGCGAAGGTCCCGATCGAGCTCGCCTCGATATCGGCCAGGAAGTTGCCGTGGTGGCCGCCGGCCTCGAACCCCTGGGCGCAGACGCCGTCGGCGCCGGCCTCGGCCCAGGCCCGCGCCTCGGCGGCCGTGCTGACCGTGCCGACCACATAGGTCCCGGCGGCGTGCAGGGCGTCCACCTGGGCTCGCGTCAGGACCGAGAAGATGAACGACGCCACGGGCGGCGCCGCCCGGGTCAGGGCCGCGAGCTGGGCCTCGAAGTCGTGGGAGAACTGGTTCGGCGCGGCCGGCAGCGGTTCGCCGAGTTCGTCATACCAGGGCGCGAGGCGCGCAAGCGCCGCGTCCAGTTCCGCGGGATCCGGGCGCGCCGGAGGCGCTATCTGCAGGTTGACCGCGAAGGGCGCGCCGGCCTGCCGCCGAAAGGCCTCGACCGCGGCCTCGATATCGCCGGGCGCGAGGCTCGCTGCCGCCAGCGTGCCCATGCCGCCGGCCTGGCAGACCGCGGCGCCCATGGCCTCCGACGAGGCTCCGACCATCGGCGCCTGGATGATCGGGATCGGCAGGGAGTCCAGAAGGCTGGCGAGCGACATGGGACCCATTTGGCCCCCGGACGTCATTCGCGCAATCCGGGCCGCCGTGCTCCGCTTCCCGTGAGTTGTGTTAATTCAGAAAACAGCGTTAGATGGCAGTGGGAATTCCCGGGGGCGATCGTGAAGAGATCGACTGGCGTGGTGTCATCGGCGGGGTTGTCGCGGACGGCGGCCATCGTCTTCGTCCTCGTGGCGCTCGCGGCCTGTTCGCCCGCGCCCAAAGCAGGTGCGCCACCCGCGGCCGAAGCCACCGCCCCTGCGGCGGACGCCGCTGCGCCGCCCGCGGCAGACGCCGCAGCGCCGCCTCCATCGACAGCCGCAGCGTCCGAAACGCAGGCCGACAGGCCGCCGGATGAGGTGGCGGCGGACACGGCCGCGCCGGCTCCGGCGACCGGAAGCTCAGAGATGGCGTCGACGGCCCCGGCGCCGAAGATCGTGCGCCGCCCGAACATCTGGATGAAGTCGGAGAGCTACGCGGCCAACAGCCATAACTA
>JBOHKZ010000255.1:0-3005 GCA_050729355.1 Phenylobacterium sp.
GCAGCTCCAGCATCTGGTATTCCTTGCCCGTCAGGTGCACGCGCAGGCCGTTCACTTCCACGGTCTTGGCGTCGAGGTTGACGGTGATGTCGCCGGTCTTGATCACCGACTGGGCGTGGCCCTTCGAACGGCGAACGACGGCGTGGATGCGGGCGACCAGCTCGTCCTTGTGGAACGGCTTGGTCATGTAGTCGTCGGCGCCGCCCGAGAAGGTCTTCACCTTGGTGTCGATCTCGGCCGAACCGGAAAGGATCATGATCGGGGTGTTGATCTTGCCGACCCGCAGCGTGCGCAGCACGTCCATGCCGCTCATGTCCGGCAGGTTCAGGTCAAGCAGGATGAGGTCATAGTCGTAGATCTTGCCCAGATCGACGCCTTCCTCGCCCAAATCGGTAGTATAGACGTTGAATCCTTCGGACTTCAGCATCAGCTCGATGCTTTGCGCCGTTGCGCTGTCGTCCTCAATCAACAGTACGCGCATCAGCCTCTCCTAAAGCGTTCCCGCAATGCCCCGCGAATTCAATGAATCCGCCCCTAGCTCGCCGTTAACCTGCCGCCGAGTTAATTTAAGACTGGTTAATGGCTGGTTTCGGTCTCCACCGAATCGTTAATCTGATGCGGATTCGCGGGCAAGCGCCGCGAGGCCGCCATCGAGTCGCAGGCCTGTTGAATCTTTCGTGATTGGACAGCGGCGGCGAACCGCCTGGCTGGAACGGGGCTGTTCCGCCGACCGTTAGGGGCACTATATCCGTGCAAAGGTCGGAGGGATTCATGCGCGCCAGATTCAAACCGCTTGCCGAGCAGATCATC
Source organism: Phenylobacterium sp. (assembly GCA_050729355.1). Lineage (GTDB taxonomy): Bacteria > Pseudomonadota > Alphaproteobacteria > Caulobacterales > Caulobacteraceae > Phenylobacterium. The sequence goes on from JBOHKZ010000255.1 coordinate 811, forward strand.
GTGGTGACCGGCGCGACCTCGGGGGTCGGCCTCGCCGTGGCGAGGAAGGCGGCCGAGGCGGGCGCCTCCCTCCTGCTCACCTCGGCGGACGAGCCGGCGGTGCGCAAGCTGGCCGAGGAAATCAACGCCGCCGGCGGGCGGGCGCATGCGGTGGCCGCCGATCTCTCGGACCCCGAAGCCTGCGCCCGCGTGGCGCGCGCCACCATCGCCCGGTTCGGCGGCTTCGACACCTGGATCAGCGCGGCCGGCGGCGATCAGGCCTGCTCCAACGGCGTTCGCGAGGCCGCGGCGCAGCTTCGGGCCGGCTCGCGCCCCGGCGTGCTGGTGCACATGTCCGACGCCCCGCTAGGGCGCGAAGTCCGGCGCGGTCTTAAGACCTATGGACGCTCGATCAACCTTACCCACATCGGTTTGCCGCACGGCCTGAAGAACTTCGAAGTGGCCGCCGCCGCCGCGCTCTATGCGGCGCTGAACCCGGTCAGCCACATGGCCATCAGCGCCAAGGGAAAGCTCTCGGCGTTCACCCATGCGCGCAAGCATTCCGGCGTGCTGATGGGCGTCGGCGTCCTGGCCGTGGCCGGCGTCGCGTTGTGGGCCGGTCGTCGCCAGATCGCCGCCGCCCGCCCGCAGCTCGGACGCGCCCTGCGGCCGGTGCTCATCGAGGCGGCGCGGCGCCGTCCGCTACAGGCGGCGCAGCTGGCGATCCGGCACCCCCGCCAGGCGCTGAAACTTGTGACCTCTCTGCGCTAATCTTCACCTGCAATTAAGCGTGAGCACGGGATTCTGCCGCCGTATCTCGGGGGGCAGTTTTTGCGAAGTCTGGTGGCCGCTGTGGAGCGGCTCGATCCTCTGACCGTCGCCGGTCGGGTGGCCGCGGTGAACGGCCTTCTGATCGAGGCGCGTGGCGGGCTGACCCGGCTGGCCGTCGGCGCCCGGGCCGAGATCGTCCGTTATGGGGAAAAGCCGCTCTCGGCCGAGGTCGTGGGCTTTCGCGACACCCGCGCCCTGCTGATGCCGTTCGGCCCCGTCGAGGGCGTGGCGCCGGGCGCGGAAATCCGTATCGAACCCCTGGGCTCGGCCGTGCGTCCCACCAAGGCCTGGCTCGGCCGGGTGGTCGACGCGTTCGGCGAACCGATCGACGGCAAGGGACCGCTGCAGAAGGGCGTCGCGGCTTATCCGCTGCGCGCCGCCCCGCCGGCCGCGCACGCGCGCGCCCGGGTGGGCGAGCGGCTGGACCTGGGCGTCCGGGCCATGAACGTCTTCACCACCTGCTGCCGCGGCCAGCGCCTGGGCGTCTTCGCCGGCTCCGGGGTCGGCAAGTCGGTGCTGCTCTCGATGCTGGCCAAGAACGCCGACTGCGACGCGGTGGTGGTGGGCCTGATCGGCGAACGGGGCCGCGAGGTCCGCGAATTCATCGAAGAGACGCTGGGCGAAGAGGGCCTGAAGCGCGCCATCGTGGTGGTCGCCACCTCCGACGAGCCGGCGCTGAAGCGCCGCCAGGCGGCCTATATGACGCTGGCCATCGCCGAGTACCTGCGCGACCAGGACATGGAAGTGCTGTGCCTGATGGACAGCGTCACGCGCTTCGCCATGGCCCAGCGCGAGATCGGCCTGGCCGCGGGCGAACCGCCGACCACCAAGGGCTATACGCCCACCGTCTTCAGCGAACTCCCCAAGCTGCTCGAGCGCGCGGGGCCGGGGCCGATCCGTCCGGACGGGACGCGCGCCGGACCGATCACCGGCCTCTTCACCGTGCTGGTGGACGGGGACGACCACAACGAGCCGATCGCCGACGCCGTGCGAGGCATCCTGGACGGCCACATCGTCATGGAGCGGGCGATTGCGGAACGTGGCCGCTTCCCGGCGATCAACGTCCTGAAGTCGATCAGTCGGACCATGCCGGGCTGCCACCAGCCGCATGAGCGCGAACTGGTCAGCGCCGCGCGCCAGACGCTTTCGGCCTACGCCAATATGGAAGAGCTGATCCGCATCGGCGCCTATCGCACCGGCGCCGACCCTCAGGTCGACCGCGCCATTGCGCTCAATCCCGCGCTGGAAGCCTTCCTGTCGCAGGACAAGGATGAGGTGACCAGCCTCGACGCTGGCTTCGAGCGCCTCGACAGCATCCTCGCGAGCGTACCCGCATGAGTTGGTCCACATCCCTCGTCAAACTCTCGACCTACGAGGTCGAGACC
>JBOHKZ010000256.1:0-3528 GCA_050729355.1 Phenylobacterium sp.
GGACCGGAGGGCCGGGCGTGGCCCTCATGCCTCCGATCCAAGGCGTCTTCTTCGCCAACTCCGCCTACTATTATGATGGCAAGGGCGGCGGCGGGAAAAACTTCCTGCTTGGCGGCAACCTGGTGGCCGGGCTGAAGGCGAAGGTCGTCGCCGACTTCCCGACCGCGCTGTGGGTCCCCACAACGAACCTCGGCGGCGGCACTTTGGCGCTGGGGCTGATCCTGCCGTTCGGCGAGCCCGACGTCGACGTCTCCGCGATCCTCACGGGACCGCGCGGCAACAGCTTCAACGTCTCCAGGAGCGACTCCCAGACGGTCTGGGGGGATCCCGTGATGATGGCGATGTTCGGCTGGAAGACCGGCGACCTGCACATCCAGGCCAGCACGCTCATAAACGCACCCATCGGTCAGTACCGGCATGACAAGCTGGCCAACCTCGCGTTCCATCGCTGGGCGGCCGACACGTCCCTGGCCGCGACCTGGCGCAACGAGACCAGCGGCTGGGACGTCTCCGGCAAGGCCGGCTTCACCTTCAACGGCGAGAACCACTACACCGACTACGACAGCGGCACCGAATTCCACCTGGAAGGCTCGGTGGAGCGGATTTTCTCTCCCGCGTTCTCCCTGGGCGTCCAGGGCTACTACTACAACCAGGTCAGCGGCGACTCCGGCTCAGGCGCCAGGCTCGGCTCCTTCGAGGGCGAGGTCAGCGGGGTCGGCGCGACGGGGGCTTACAACTTCAAGATCGCGGACAAGATCCCGGCGTCCCTGCGCCTGCGGGCCTTCCACGAGTTCGAGGCCACGAACCGGCTGGAGGGCGACTCGGTGTTCCTGGACTTCACCATGCCGCTCTACGTCAAACTGCCCCCCGGCGCGGGCGGCCATTAGGCTTTCGTCAGACCGAGACCGGCAGCGCGGCGCCCAGCCGCTTGCGCCACGTGACGTAGGGCAAGGAGCAGATCGCCGAGACCAGCAGGTAGATCAGCACCGTCGGCAGCAATCCCTTCTGATCGGGGAAATTGACCTGCGCGATCGCGATCGCCAGGCCTGGATGCCGCGACGCCGTGGCTATCGCCAGCACGGTGCGGTCGGTGGAGTCAGGCCCGCCGAGCAGATGGCCAACCAGCAGACCCACGACGCAGAAGGCGGCGATCGCGATCAGGGTCCCGCCGCCGATCTGGTCGACCATGGCCCCCCAGCTCGCCACGAGGATGGCCGCGAGGCCGCAAAGCAGCACCACGGTGGCGATGCGCGAAAGCCACTTGGACAAGGTCTCGGCGAGGCCGCCAGCCAGCCGATGGACAATGACGCCGGCCACGAGCGGCACGATCATCATTATCGCCACCAGCTTGGCGACGGCGGCCGGCGGCATGTGCAGCGGAATGCCGAACAGCCGCTCGATCACTTCCACCAGCAATGGGATGGTGACGATCGCCGCCACGGCGCAGACCGCCATGAGGCTGACCCCATAGGATGGGTTGCCGCCCGCCTTGGCCATCTTGTTGGGCAATACCGGCGGCGTCGGACACAGCGAGAGCGCGATCAGCACCATGCTGACCGGCGGGCGCAGGCTGAACACCAGGACGATGATCGAGGCGACCACCGGCATGATCAGGTTCATGCTCAGGAGCGACTTCGCGAGCTGGCCCGGGTGACGAAGGAGATAGGTGACGTCCGACCAACTGGTCCGCAGGCCGAGCGCGAACACCATGGTGATGATGCTGGCCTTGAGGGCGAGGGTGATGAGTTCCGCCGGGGTCATCGGAGCGTTTCCCGCCGCCGACCACATCCCCGCGTATCGGGGCGGCTGCGGCGAGGGTGGAAGCTGCCCCCTGGGGGACCGGGTTCCTATCCTGGCAATTACCTAGCCCGCGCGCGGCTTTCCCGAAGCGGGCGCCGGATCACGCCTCCAGCTTGATGTCCCAGTCCGCGATCTTCGGCGCCGGGGGCGCGTCGACGACGGGGAAGGTCATCTCAAGCGTGAGGCCGTCATCGCGCCAGGTCCGGGAGACAGCGCCCCGAAGCTGCTGCTTCAGGATCGAGTCGATCATCCGTGTCCCGAAGCCGGCCGGCCCGGCGGGCTCCAAGACCGCGCCGCGTTCTTCCCACAGCACCTGGACGCCGGACGGAGTCAGGCGCCACGCAACCTCCACGCCCCCGCCGCGCGAGGAGAGCGCGCCATGCGCGCTGGCGTTCGACAACAGCTCCGCCAGCAGGAGGAATATGGGCTGCACCTGCTCGGGCGGGATGTAGATGTCCGGCCCCTCAGCCCGGATGCGGTCACCCAGCGGCTCGAGCTCTTCGCGGAGCACCTGCGCCAACGAAAGCCTTCCCCAGCCCGACCGGCTTAGAAGCGTATGCGCGCGGGCCAGGGCGGAGACCCGCGACTGGACCGCCGCCGCGTAAGCCGCAGGGGTGTCGGCCCGGCTCAGGCGGACGATGCCCTGCACAAGAGCCAGGGCGTTCATCGCGCGATGATCCACCTCCCGCCGCAGCCGATGCTCCGCCAGGCGAAGGCTCTGCGCCTCGCGCCGTTCGGTCACGTCCTTCTGCGAGGAGAAGAAATAGATCAGTCGGCCGGCGTCATCGTGCACCGGACTGATGAGCAACTGGTTCCAGAACGTCGTGCCGTCACGTCGGTAGTTGAGCAGCTCCACTTCGATGTCGCGCTCCTCCGCGATCGCGGCGCGCACCGCATCGATGGCCTCTTTCGACGTGCCGGGCCCCTGCAGGAACGAGCAATTTCGGCCGACCACCTCTTCGGCCGCATAGCCGCTGAGGTCGAGGAAGGCCTGGTTGGCCAGGATGATCGGATTGCCGGGCTCCGTGGGATCGGTGATCACCATCGGCATGCGGGTCCGTTCCACCGCGATGAGCGCCAGAACCTCGCGGTCTTTCAGGCCCTGGGCTGTCGCAACGGCCGGGCGTCCGACAAAGATCTCACCGACGGGATGGTCGAAGTGTTTCAAGGCGATCCCCAGCTTAACTATCGCTACCCGAACGCGGGCATTGCCGGATGGTTCAGGGCCGCAAGTCCGGCGGCCGCCGCCGTTCCCACTCCGGTCTGTCCTGAGGGGCAATCCTGGAGCGCCCCGCTGGGCGCTCCAGGTTGCACCTATCGGACCTAGACGTCCCGCAGGGTCGGATCCGCAGGACGGGGGCGCGGCGCGTCGAGCTCGCGATCCTCGCCCAGAGACCTCGGGGCGAGAGCTTCCGCGACAGAGTCCACCGGCTCGAAGGACCGGGCCTCGCGGTAGCGGTCGCGCTCCATCGCGATCTCGTCGGCGCTGTAGACCGGCGCGGCCGGGTCGTAGGCCTGCCAGCCGCTTGCGCGGTAGTCCTCGCCGCGCCGCTGGGTATCGACGCCCGCATCGTCCAGGATCCGGCGTGCGGTCTCCGCCTCCGTCTCGCTGGCGGGCTTCACGCTGACCAGCGTGCCGCCACGGCGCACGCCCTCAGCATATACGTTGGCGTCCTCGTCGCTGTGGCCGGCGTCCTTCAGGGCGCCGAGCAAGCCGCCGGCGGCGCC
>JBOHKZ010000257.1:0-24422 GCA_050729355.1 Phenylobacterium sp.
GCCGCTGCGTCGAGGCCGCGATCAAGGCCGGCGCCGGGACGATCAATCTGCCCGACACCGTGGGCTACAGCTATCCGAGCGAATACGCCGACATCTTCCGCGACATCATCGCCAACGTGGAGGGCGCGGACCGGGTGATCTTCTCGACCCACTGCCACAACGACCTGGGCCTGGCTGTCGCCAACAGCCTGGCCGGCGTCGAAGGCGGCGCGCGGCAGGTCGAGGTAGCCATCAACGGCATCGGCGAGAGGGCCGGCAACGCCGCGCTGGAAGAGATCGTCATGGCGCTGAAGGTGCGGGGCGATCGGCTGCCCTACCACACCAGCGTCGAGACCCAGCACATCACCCGGGCCAGCAGGTACGTCTCGGCGATCACCGGCTTCCCGGTGCAGTTCAACAAGGCGATCGTCGGCAAGAACGCCTTCGCCCACGAGAGCGGCATCCACCAGGACGGGATGCTGAAGGACCGCGGCACCTACGAGATCATGAGCCCGGAGACGGTGGGGCAGGGCGCCTCCAACCTGGTGATGGGCAAGCACGCCGGCCGAGCGGGCTTCCGCGAAAAGCTGCGCACCCTGGGCTACGAGCTGGGCCAGAACGCACTCAACGAGGCGTTCCAGCGGTTCAAGGACCTGGCCGACAAGAAGAAGCACGTCTTCGACGACGACATCGTGGCCCTGGTCGACGACGCCCTGGCCTCGGGCGCCGACCGCATCCAGGTCAAGCACCTGCGGGTCATCGCCGGCACCGAGGGGCCGCAGGAGGCCTTCCTGACCGTAACCATCGAGGGCGAGGAGAAGTCCGCCAACGCCACCGGCGACGGTCCCGTGGACGCGGTGTTCAACGCCATTCATGCGGTGATGCCGCACGACGCGATCCTGCGGCTCTTCCAGGTGCACGCAGTGACCGAGGGCACGGACGCCCAGGCCCAGGTCTCGGTGCGGCTGGAGGATGACGGCCGGATCGCCACTGGCCAGGCCGCGGACACCGACACCCTGACCGCCTCGGCCAAGGCCTACGTCAACGCGCTGAACAACCTCCTCGCGCGCAAGGAAAAGAGCGCTCCCGACGCGATCGCGTCCGGGTTCTGATCGCGTCCCGCGCAAGCGGGGGCGAGCGCTCACATGCTCTGGATCATTCTGACGGCCGCAGCCGCGCCGCTGCAGGTTGCGCGCAATGTGCTGCAGCGCGGGCTGGTCGGCGACGCCGGTCCGTGGGGCGCGACGCTGGTGCGCTTCCTGTTCGGCCTGCCGTTCTCGCTGGCGCTGTTCGTGGTGGTGGCCGCGTTGACGCCGGGCGCGGCGCCTGACCCGAACCTGCGGTTCCTGATCGCCGTGGCGGCGGGCGCGGTGGCGCAGGTCTGCGCGACGGCGGCGCTGCTGATGGCGATGCGCACCTCTGGGTTCGGCGTGGCCACCTTCATGCAGCAGTCCTCCCTGCCGCTCGGCGCACTGCTGGGTTTTTTCGCGTTCGGCGACCGGATGAGCGGCGTGCAGTGGCTGGGCCTGGCGGCCACCACCGTGGCGCTGCTGGCGCTGTCGTGGCCCTCGCGCAGCCAGGCGAGCGGCAAGCTGGCTGGCTCGCTCTATGGCCTGGCGTCGGGCGCGGCCTTCGCCGTGGCGCTGAACGGCTACCGGCAGGCGGGCCTGGCGCTCGAACCGGCGCATCCGATCTATTCGGCCACGGCCGCGCTCTGCGTCGCCCAGGCGTTGCAGTCCCTGGTGATGGTGCTGATCCTCGGCGTCACCCGACCGGGGGCGCTGCGGGCGGTAGGCGCATCATGGAAGGTCTCGCTGGGTGCGGGCTTCTTCGGGACGGCGGCCTCGGCCTGCTGGTTCTCGGCGCTGGCGCTGGCGCCGGCCGGTCCGGTCCGGGCGATCGGGGTCATCGAGGGCCCAATCGCGGCCGCGGCGGGACGCAGGCTCTTCAAGGAGCGGCTATCGATCCGCCAGTGGGGCGGCGGGCTGCTGGCGGCGATCGGCGTGGTGATGACGGCCCTGGGCTGATTGCGACCCGGGGTTTGCGCAGCGTCAGGTAGGCGCGCTACATAACGCTATGTCCGAGACGCCAGCCCTGAATGCGGCCCTCTCTCTCCGTCGGGGAGAACACGGGCGCGTCGGTGCCGAGCGTATCGCCCTCCTGGAAGCCCTCGGGGAGTTGGGCTCGATCCGGGCCGCCGCCGGACACGTGGGGCTCAGCTACAAGGCCGCCTGGGACGCCGTGCAGGCGCTGAACAATCTCTTCGATTCGCCGCTGGTGGACGCCCGGGCGGGCGGGGCCGGCGGCGGCGCGGCGGAACTCACGCCCTCAGGGCGCGCCGTGGTCTCGGCGTTCCGCCGGGTCGAGGCCGACCTCGCCGAGGTCTTCGCACGGATCGAAAAGGGCCTGGCGGGCGCGCCGATCGGCGACGTCGGCGGAGCATTCTGGAGCCTCGGCATGCAGACCAGCGCGCGGAACGCCCTGCGGGGCGTTGTCACCCACGTCACCGACGGAGCCGTCAACGCGGAGGTCACCCTCCGCGTCGCGACGGGCGTGGACGTCACCGCGGTCGTCACCCGCGAAAGCGTCGCGACCCTGCGCCTGGCGGTCGGCAAGCCGGTGATCGCCCTGATCAAATCGAGCTTCGTCGTGCTGGCCATGGGCGAAGGCCTGGTCACCTCAGCGCGCAACCAGATCGCCGGCGTCGTGGCGTCGCGGGAGGACGGCATGGTCTCCAGCGAGATCACCCTGCGGATCGCCGAGGGCAAGACGCTGACCGCCACCATCACCCGTGAGAGCGCCGAGGCCATGGGTTTGGCCGAGGGCGTCGAGGTCACCGCGTTGATCAAGGCGCCGCATGTCATCCTGGCCGTGGAGTAGCCGTTGAAGATCCTGATCGTTGCGGCGCTTGCAGCGCTGGCGGCTTCGCCGAGCGCGGCTCAGACCCTCAGCCTCTCAGGCGCGACCGGCCAGACGGCCACCCTGACCGCAGCGGACGTGGCGGCGCTGCCGCACGTGCAGGTGACCACCAAGGCGCACGGCCAGACCCACGTCTACTCCGGGGTGGTCCTCGGAGACGTCCTGGCCAAGGTCGGTGCGCCGCGTGGCGAGGCGATCAAGGGGCCGGAGCTGGCCACCGTGGTCCGCTTCACCGCCCGGGACGGCTACCAGGTGGTGCTGGACCTGGCGCAGACCGATCCGATCACGCGGACCAGCCGGGTGATCGTCGCCGACCGCGAGGCCGACGCTCCGTTGAAGGACGACGGTCCCTTCCGCCTGGTGATCGAAGACGACCTGAGACCCGCGCGCTCCGCCCGGCAGATCGAGAAGATCGAGGTCCTCAGGCTCTCGACGACGAGCAAGGCCGGCAAGGGCCACTGAGGCATTTCGGCCCGCCTGCGGCCCCACGACGCAGTGTCTTGGCGAGTGGCTCGCGGGGCAGGGGAATAATTCACGCGCGACGCGAAACCGCACGGTAAGCTTTATGCCTTGAATTCAACCATAGGGCAGGGCAGGGAACGCTCAGCCTGCCGGTAAATCGTAACGACTCGTCGCATACCATATGCGTCAGCAGGGTCGTTGCGGCTCCGCCGCAAAACATTCCGCCCCTCAGTCTCTCAGGGCCCTACATGATCTCTTCGCTCTTCGGCGCCATCTCGAACGACATCGCCATCGACCTCGGCACCGCCAACACCCTCATCTACATGAAGGGCAAGGGTATCGTGCTGAACGAACCCTCGGTTGTGGCGCTCCGCAACGTCGGCGGCCGCAAAGTGGTCCACGCCGTGGGCATAGAGGCCAAGCAGATGCTGGGCCGCACGCCGGGCCACATGGAAGCCATCCGTCCGATGCGCGACGGGGTCATCGCCGACTTCGAAGTCGCCGAGGAGATGATCAAGTACTTCATCCGCAAGGTTCACAACCGCAAGGGCTTCGTGAACCCCAAGGTCATCGTCTGTGTGCCGTCAGGCGCCACCGCCGTGGAACGTCGGGCCATCAACGACAGCTGCCTGAACGCCGGCGGCCGTCGCGTGGGCCTGATTGACGAACCTATGGCCGCGGCGATCGGCGCGGGCCTGCCCATCCACGAGCCCACCGGCTCGATGGTCGTCGACATCGGCGGCGGCACCACCGAGGTGGCCGTCCTCTCGCTCTCCGGCATCGTCTATTCGCGATCGGTCCGGGTCGGCGGCGACAAGATGGACGAGGCGATCATCAGCTACATGCGCCGCAACCATAACCTCCTGATCGGCGAGACCACCGCCGAGCGGATCAAGAAGGAAATCGGCACCGCCCGGGCTCCGGCCGACGGCGAGGGCCTCTCCATCGAGGTCAAGGGCCGCGACCTGATGCAGGGCGTGCCGCGCGAGGTGCGCATCTCGGAGAAGCAGGCGTCCGACGCGCTTTCCGAGCCGGTCGGCCAGATCGTCGACGCGGTGAAGATGGCGCTGGAAGCCACCCCGCCGGAGCTCGCCTCCGACATCGCCGACAAGGGCATCATGCTGACCGGCGGCGGCGCTCTGCTGCGCGGCCTGGACGCCGAAATCCGCGACCACACCGGCCTGCCGGTGACCGTGGCCGACGACCCGCTGTCGTGCGTCGCGCTGGGGTGCGGCAAGGTGCTCGAACATCCGAAATGGATGAAGGGCGTTCTCGAATCCACGTTAGCCTAGGCTTAGCGAGTCGCTGCCAAGTCTCTTGCTTTAGAGCTCTCGGGGATGGCGGGGGCCGTCGCTGTATCGGGAACGAGGCTTAGGTGTCCTTAAGGGACAATCCGCTTGGTGAATTGAAGGTCCCGCTGACCTGGGGGGCGGCGATCGCGTTGGTCGTCGCCGCCGTGGTGGCGATCGCCTTCTTGGTCTCGGATCGCCGGGAGACCTTCCAATCCGAGGCCTATGGGGCCACCCGCCGCGCCAGCGACACTGTGCTCGGGCCGGTCGGCGATGCGCTGGCCGCTCCGGGGCGCTGGACGGGCGCGGGCATCGACACCGTCAGGGGCTACTTCTTCGCCGTTTCCGAGAACCACCGGCTCAAGGCCGAGTTGAAGGAGATGCGCCAGTGGCGTGACGTGGCGATCGCGCTGCGCGACACCAACGACCGTTACCGCACCCTGCTGGGCCTCAGGACCGATCCGCCGATCCCGATGGTCGCCGCCCGCATCGTCAGCGACAGCCGCGGCCCCTTCGCCAACACCCGCCTGGCCAACACCGGTGAGGAAAAGGGCGTGAAGGCCGGCAATCCGGTGATGAGCGAGAACGGCCTCGTGGGCCGGATCATCGGCGTGACCACTGGCGCCAGCCGCGTGCTGTTGCTGACCGACACGGCCTCGCGCACCCCGGTGATGATCGACCGCACCAATGCGCGCGCCATCCTGGCCGGCGACGGCGGACCGAACCCCAGGCTCGACTACCTGCGGGGCCGCGAGCCGGTGAAGGAGGGCGACCGCATCCTCACCTCCGGCGACGGCGGCGTCCTGCCCCGCGGCCTGCCGGTGGGCACCGCCGTGAAGGGCCTCGACGGCCGCTGGCGCGTCGTGCTGGCCTCCGACCGCACGCCCATCGATTTCGTCCGTATCCTGCTCTTCGAAGACTTCACCCAGGTGCTGAACAGCAAGCAGCTCGACGTGATGCCCGTGCCGCCGCCGACCCAGGGCTCGCAGGTCGTGGGCCTCGTACCGGCGACGCCGGCGGCCAAGGTCGCGACGCCTGCACCCGCGCCCGCGGGGACGCTGGCTGGAACCACTACCCCGCCAGCCGCCACGACAGCTCCGAAGCCGACGGCGCCCAAGCCGACGGTCGCGAAGCCTGCGACCTCGAAGCCCGCCACGCCGAAGCCTGCCGCCTCGGCCGCCCATAAGCCTTCGTCCAGTGCGCCCTCCGCAACGCCGCCAGCTCCGCCCAAGCCGCCGCCCGCCGATGAGGCGCCGCATTGAGCGCCGTCCGATCCCTCGAGCCGTGGCGGTGGATCGGCGTCCCGATGGTGCAGCTGCTGGGACTGACCGTGCTGTTCGGCATCCCGTTGCGCGTCTTCGGACTGCAGCTTCCCGAGCCGGTGTTCCCGATGGTTGCGGCTTTCGCCTGGGCGGTGATCCGGCCCTCCGTGCTGGCCCCGTTCGCGGTGCTGCTGATGGGGCTCTTCCTCGATTTCTTCTGGGGCGGGCCGATCGGCCTCTGGGCGCTCTGCATGCTGGTCGCCTACGGCATCTCGCTCGCCGGGCGCACGATGATGGCCGGCCAAAGCCGTGCGATCCTGTGGGCCTGGTACGCCATGGTCACCGGCGCGGCCATGCTGCTGGGCTATCTCGTCGTCATGCTGGACGCGAAATCGACGCCGGGTCTCGTGCCCCTGGCCTGGCAATTCGTGGCCACAATCGTGCTCTATCCCTTTGCCCATCGGCTCATCGAAATGTTCGAAGATGCCGATGTGAGGTTCCGGTAGGGGCTCCGGATGGCTGAACCGCGCATCTTCTTCGAGGAGGTCAACGAGCGGCAAGGCGTGTTCCACCGCCGGGCGTTCCTGTTGGGGGGCTTTGCCGGGGTGGGGCTGCTGGCCCTGGGCGGACGGCTGGCGCACCTGCAGCTGGTGGAGACCCAGCGCTACGAGAAGCTGTCGGCGTCCAACCAGTTCAACTTCAAGCTCATGCCGCCGCCGCGCGGCATCATCGTCGACCGCAACGGCGTGGTGCTGGCCTCCAACCGGCCGAACTTCCGGCTGATGGTGGCCCGCGACAAGGGCGTGGATCCTGCAGCGACCCTGAAGACGCTGGCCAACTTCGTGCCGCTGGACGAGCAGCGCCAGGCCCGGCTGACCAAGGACATCTCCCGCGCCCCCAAGCGCTCGCCGGTCTCGGTGATGGAGGACATGACCTGGGACCAGTTCAGCGCCATCAACATCCGCGCGCCGGAGCTGCCGGGCGTCACCGCCGACATGGGCGAGGTTCGGGTCTATCCCTACGGCGGCGCCTTCGCCCACGTGATCGGCTACGTGGCCAAGGTCAACAAGGACGACCTGCGGCCCACCGGCCCGAACGCCGACCCGATCCTGCTCAACCCCGGCTTCCGCATCGGCAAGCAGGGCGTCGAGAAGTCCTTCGACCTTGAGCTGCGCGGCAAGCCCGGCGCCCAGAAGGTCGAGGTCGACGCCAACGGACATGAGGTCTCCGCCGATCCGGCCGGCGACATCCCGGCTGTGCCCGGCAAGGTCATCGAACTGACCCTCGACGCGGACGTCCAGAACCGCGCGATGGAGGTGTTCGGGGACCAGAGCGGCGCGGCGGTGATGATGGACTGCCGCACGGGCGACGTCCTTTGCCTGTTCTCCGGGCCGAGCTTCGATGCCAACCGCTTCGTGCGCGGCCTGACGGGCGCCGAGTACGCCGCGCTCGCCAAGTACGAACGCAAGCCGCTGTTCAACAAGGCGCTGACCGCCACCTATCCGCCGGGCTCGACCTTCAAGACCATGGTGGCGCTGGCGGCGCTGGAGCACGGCTACGACCCCAAGACCGTCCACGTCTGCGGTCGGTCCTGGCCCTGGGGCGGGCGGGTCTGGCACTGCGACGCCTCGCACGGCGCCCAGGACCTGAAGGGCGCGATCGCCACGTCCTGCGACATCTATTTCTACCAGTGCGCGCTCGCCATCGGGCCGGACAAGATCGCCGAGACCGCGCGCAAGTTCGGCCTGGGCGAGATCTTCGACATCGGCATCCCAGGCCAGAAGCCGGGCCTGGTGCCGGATCAGGCGTACAAGAAGCGCAACTTCCCCAAGGATCCGAAGTGGCATCCCGGCGAGACGCCCAGCATGGGCATCGGCCAGGGCTATACCCACCTCAACCCGCTGCAGCTTTGCGTGCAGGCCGCGCGGCTCGCCAACGGCAAGAAGTCGCTGGTGCCGCGCCTGATCCGCTCGGTCGGCGGCGTGGCCCAGCCCTCCGGCGCAGCGGTCGCCGACCTGCCGGTCGATCCGGCCCACATCCAGTTCGTCCGCGAGGCGATGTCGGCGGTGACCACCAGCGGTACGGCCGCGGCCTACGGCGACCTGGGGCTCGGCGACATCCGGATGGCGGGCAAGACCGGCACCGCCCAGGCCTACACCTACAAGGGCGGCACTGGCGCTCACGGGGCGGTTGGCGAATGGAAGTGGCGCGACCACGCGTGGTTCATCGCCTTCGCGCCCTATGACGACCCAAGATATGCGCTGAGCGTGCTCGTCGAGCACGGCGGCTTCGGCGCCGGGGCCGCCGCGCCCCGAGCCCGCGAGATCATGCGCACCGTGCTCCTGAAGGATCCGGAGCTGCGCGCGCGGATCGAGAAGCCGCTGCCGATGCCGGAGCTGCCGCCCACCCTCAACGATGGCGGCGCCATTCCCGAGGCGCCGACGCCGATCGGTCCGGACCCGACGCAGGTGACGCCCACATGACCGTCTCGGCTCTGACACGCCCCGGCGAACGCGACCGGGTGATCAACAAGTTCGGCGAGATCGACTGGATCTTCTGCCTGACGCTGTGCCTGATCGCCGGCGCGGGCGCGGTGATGCTGTTCTCCATCGCCGGCTCGTCGTGGGAGCCCTGGGCCCTGCCGCATCTGGTCCGCTTCGGGCTCTTCTTCGCGATCATGATCGTGCTGTCGCTGATCGACCTACGGGTCTGGTTCGCGCTGGCCTATCCCGTCTATGCGGTCGGCCTGGTGTTGCTCGTGGCCGTCGATCTCGTGGGCCGCACGACCATGGGCGCGCAGCGCTGGCTGCAGCTCGGGCCCATCGGCATCCAGCCGTCGGAGATCATGAAGATCGGCGTGGTGCTCGCCCTGGCGCGCTTCTATCACGGCCTCTCGGGCAAGAGCGCCCAGCTCTCCTGGTGGCTACTGGTCCCGGCGATCCTGATCATGCTGCCGGTCGGCCTGGTGGCCAAGCAGCCCGACCTGGGCACCGCCATGCTGATCCTGATGACCGGCGGGATGATCGTGATCCTGGCGGGCCTCTCCTGGCGGTTGATCGCGGCCGGCGTGGTCGGGGCCGCGGTCCTGGTCCCGCTGGTGATCATGTTCGGGATGCACGACTACCAGCGCAAGCGGCTGACCACCTTCCTCGACCCCGAAGGCGATCCGTCCGGCTCGGGTTACCACATCCTGCAGTCCAAGATCGCGCTGGGGTCTGGCGGCCTGCTGGGCAAGGGCTACGGGCTGGGATCGCAGAGCCAGCTCAATTTCCTCCCGGAGAAGCAGACCGACTTCATCTTCGCGACGCTGGCGGAGGAGTTCGGTTTCGTGGGCTGCGTCTCGGTCCTCCTGCTCTACGCCGCGGTGATCTTCATGGCGCTGAGGACCTCCTACCTCAGCCACAGCCACTTTGGCCGGCTGGCCTCGGCGGGCGTGACGGCGACCTTCGCGCTCTATGTGCTGATCAACGGCTCGATGGTCATGGGCCTGGCCCCTGTCGTGGGCGTGCCGATGCCGCTGCTCTCCTACGGCGGCACCGTGATGCTGACGGTGATGATCGGCTTCGGCTTGGTGATGGCCGTGCGCGTCCACCGCTATTCCGAAGTCACCAGCGGCAAGGGCTCGCTGCTCTAGCGAGCCCTCGCGCGCCTGGGTCTAGTGCGCCATCGTCAGCGTGCCGCGGATCTCGCCGCCGGGGTTGGCCGCGGTGTGGACGTTGAAATACCACTTGCCGGCATTGAGGTCGGCGATCTGCGCGTCGGTCAGCGTGGCCGTGCCCTTGATCGGGCTGGGCGTGACGACGGCGGGAACCACCGGCGGGCCGTTGCCGCCCGGCGCCGGCGCCAGGTGGAAGTGCGCAGCTACCGCCGGACCGGTAAGGTCCTTGTAGGTCGCGGTGTAGGTGAAGGTCTTGCCGTCCAGCATGGCCTGGACATCGCCGGAGCCCTTGACGCCATCGGCGCCCTTCATCGTGGCCGAGTAATGCATCATCTGCGCCGAGGCGGCGCCGGCCGCCAGCAGGCTCACGGCCGCGACCGCGGCGAACAAGGTGTTACGCATCGAATTTTCTCCCAAGGATCAGGTGGTGTGTGGCCCCCGCCTTGGGCGACAAGTTGCGCCGCCGCTACCGGACCTGCAACGCCTTAAACCGCCAGCGCCTGGTCGGTCGCGCGGATCAGAGCGTCGACGATCCCCGGCTCGGTCGAGGCATGGCCGGCGTCCCAGACGACCTCGAAGCGGACCTCGGGCCAGGCCTTTCTCAGCCGCCACGCGGCGTCCATCGGAGTGACGACGTCGAAGCGGCCCTGGACGATCCAACCCGGGATGTCGCGCAGCTTGGCCGCGTTCTTCAGGAGCCAGCCTTCCTCCGGGAAGAAGCCGTGGTTGGCGAAGAAGTGGCACTCGATGCGGGCGAAGGCGATGGCGAAGTCGATCTCGTTGAACTTCGACGGACGCGCTTCCGGGCCGCGGATCGAGATGGTGTCGCCCTCCCATTGGCTCCAGGCGGCGGCCGCCTCGGCCTGCACCCGGCGCTCGGGATGGGTGAGGCGCTTGTGGTAGGCGGAGATCATGTCGCCGCGCTCGGCCTCCGGGATCGGCGCGCAGAAGCGTTCCCAGGCGTCCGGGAACAGCATCGAGGCGCCGTCCTGATAGAACCAGCCGAGCTCACGCTCGGTCAGCAGGAAGACGCCGCGCAGGACCAGGCTCTCGACCCGGTCGGGATGGGCGATGGCGTAGGCCAGCGCCAGGGTGGAGCCCCAGGAGCCGCCGAATACGCACCACTTCTCGACGCCGAGGTGCTCGCGCAGGCGCTCGATGTCCTCGATCAGGCTCCAGGTGGTGTTGTCCTCGAGGCTGGCGTTGGGCCGGCTCTTGCCGCAGCCGCGCTGGTCGAAGAGCGCCATGCGCCAGCGGGCGGGATCGAAGAACCGCCGCATGGTCGGGTTGATCGCGCCGCCCGGGCCGCCGTGCAGGATCACGCAGGGCCTGCCGTCGGGGTTGCCGCATTCCTCGTAATAGATCTCGTGCAGGCCGCCGGTGGCGAGCCAGCCCGAGGCGAAGGGCTCGTTGTCCCCGTAAAGCCCGCGGCGGTTGGCCGAGGCGGAGACGGCCGGCGGCGGCGTGTTGCGTTCCATGACCTCAGTCTACTTCGGGAAGCGTCGGTCCAGCCAGTCAAGGATGACCCGGTTCACGTCTTGCGGCTTCTCCTGCTGCGTCCAGTGGCCGGAATCCTTGATCAGCGCCTTTTCCAGGTCTGAAACGTAGGTTTCCATGCCGTCGGCGGCCGATGGCGGCAGGACCGCGTCCTTCTCGGCCATCACCATCAGGCTCGGGACCCGCACCTGCTGGTCGACGCCCTCCGCCTTCTCCCAGTTGCGGGTGAAGTTGCGGTACCAGTTGATGCCGCCCGTGAAACCGGTGCGTTCGAAGGTCTCGACGAAGACGGCCATTTCCGCGGGCGTCAGCAATTCGGGGCGGGGGTCGAAGGCCGGATCGAAGATCTGCAGGATCTTGATCAGGGCGAAGTTGGCTTCCGGCGGGGCCTCTTCGGGCTTGCCGCTGAAGTTGCCGGAGAGGCCGCCGCTCGCCGGCGGGGCTTCGGGCATCGGCCGGCGCATGAAGAAGCCCATGGCCTTGCCCACGTCCCCGTCCAGCACCGCGTCGGCTTCGCCGGGCTTCTGGAAGTGCACGATGTACATGTCGTCGCCGAAGCGATGGCGCATGAGCGCGATGGGATCGGCGGGCGCGCGGGCCATGAACGGCGTGTTCAGCCCGATGACGCCTGCGACGCGCGTCGGGTGGAGCAGGGGCATCTGCCACACGATGATGCCGCCCCAGTCGTGACCGCAGAAGATCGCCTTTTCGACGCCCAGGTGATCCAGCAGGCCCACCAGGTCGCCGGTCAGGTGCTCGATGTCGTAGTCGGTGACCGCGTCGGGGCGGGAGGTGAGGCCATAGCCCCGCTGGTCTGGCGCGATCACCCAGCGGCCGGCGTCGCCCAGCGCCTTGATCTGATGGCGCCACGAGAAGGCGATTTCCGGGAAGCCGTGGCACAGGACGATCGGCACGCCCTCGCGCGGACCGGCCTCGTAGTAGGCCATCTCTATGCCGTTCACCGTGGCGCGTTGCACCGGCGGCATCATCTCTTCAAGCGCAGACATTCAGGGCTCCCTCGTCACCGGCACCATTGCAGCAATCTTCTCCGGCTGGAACGGGGAAGACACCGACGGCTTAGCCGTTATGAAGGGGCATGACCGAGACCTCGCAGCCTGTCCGCACGCCCTGGGGCCTCGTCATCCTGCTGGGCTCGCTGACGGCCATGGGCCCGCTGGCCATCGACATGTACCTGCCCAGCCTGCCGTCGATCGGGACCGACCTGCACGCCAGCGCCGGCGAGACCCAGGCGACCGTCTCGGCCTTCCTCCTGGGCATGGGCGTGGGGCAGTTCTTCTACGGGCCAGCCTCCGACCGGTTGGGGCGGCGCCTGCCGATCCTGTTCGGCACGGCGGTCTATATCGCCGCCTCAATCGCCTGCGCGCTCGCGGTGTCGCCCGAGATGCTGATCGGCGGGCGGTTCGTCCAGGCGCTAGGCGCCTGCGCCGGCGGGGTCGTCTCCCGCGCCGTGGTCCGCGACCAGTTCACCCATGCCGAGACGGCGCGGATGCTCAGCCTGCTGATGTTGATCATGGGGATGGCGCCGATCCTGGCGCCGATGCTGGGCGGGGCGCTGCTGGCGCTCGGGAGCTGGCGGTGGAATTTCTGGGTCATGGCCGCCTTCGGGGTGGCCGTCGGCCTGGTGGCGATCTTCCGCCTGAAGGAATCGCGCTCGGAGGAGACGACGGCCCACGCGGCCACCGAAAGTCCGGTGCAGGCTTACCTTGCGCTGATGCGCGAGCCGCAGCTCGTGGGCTATGCGCTGGCCGGCGCGCTGAACGGCGCCACGCTCTTCACCTATATCGCCTCGTCGGCGGAGCTGCTGATCAAGACCTATGGCATCGCGCCTACCGCATTCGGAGCCGTCTTCGGCCTGAACGCGGTGGGGATTATCGGCGCCAACCAGGTGAACCGCTTCCTGCTCAGGCGCTGGACGCCCGAGCGCGTCCTGTCCCGCGCCAGCCTGGTCTCGGTTGGCTTTGCGGGGCTGCTGGCCATCGCGGCGGTCACGGGGATCGGCGAGCGATGGACGGTGCTGCCGCTGCTGTTCCTCGTCCTCTCCAGCATGGGGTTCATGCAGGGCAACACCATGGCCGGCGCCCTCAACGTCGATCCGCGCCGCGCCGGCTCGATCTCGGCCCTGCTGGGCGGGGTGTCGTTCGGGATGGGAGCGCTCGCCTCAGCCCTGGCCGGCGTACTGCACGACGGCAGCCCGCGGCCGATGGCGCTGGTGATGCTGGGGGCGCTGGCCGGGTCCGCCCTGGCCCTGCGCTTCCTGGCGCTCCCCAGGCGCCAGCCGGCCTAGGCTTCGCGCCGCTCCGCCGTCGCCCAGGCCAGCAAGGCCCAGCCGGCCAGGAAGCAGAGGCCGCCGACCGGGGTCACCGCACCCAGCCAGCGCGGGCCCCCGAGCGCCATGGCCCAGAGCGATCCGGAAAACAGCGCGACACCGGCGAGCAGGATCGGCGGCACAAATCGCGCGCGGCGACTTCCCAGGCTGGCTGCGGCGAATACCGCCAGGGCGTGGACGAAGCCGTAGAGCGCGCCGGTGCGCAGCCACTCCTGCGCCTTGGGGTCGGAAACACCGTGGGCGGCGAAGGCCCCGAACGCCACGCACAGGAATCCGACGAGTGCGGCCGCCGTCAGCCAGGGACGCATGAGTTCAGCCCCAGACCTGCGGCCGTCGCGTCTTCCAGGGCGCTTCCTTCTCGAGTTGGCCGGCCAGCCGGAAGAGCGTGGCTTCGTCGGCGAACTTCGCGGTGAACATCATGCCGACCGGCAGGCCGTCCGCGGATTCCCAGAGCGGCAGGGAGATCGACGGCTGGCCGGTGAAGTTGGCGGGCGGCGTCGTGCCATAGGTGGCGCTCTGCCGGCGATCGAACTCCTTCAAGTCGTCGGTCAGCGGGTTCAGCCAGTCGACGCGCGGCGCCGGCGTGGCCATCACCGGCGTGAGGAAGACGTCGATGTTCTCGAAGGCGGCCAGCATCTGGCGGTTCAGAAGCCGGAGTTGCTGGAAGCCCCAGAACGCCTGCTGGCCGGTCAGCCGCTTTCCGGCCTCGTAGCCGCGGCGGGCGAGGGGACCGAGCTCATCGTCGCCGGGCTCGCGGCCCAGCGCTTCGACCCAACGCTGGACGTTGGCCGAGAAGTTGGACGCGCTGGCCAGGCCCTGGGCGCGGTAGAGCAGGCGGTAGTCGATGCCGAGACCCTGTTCGAACACCTCGTGGCCCAGGCCCTTCAGGAGTTCAGCGGTGCGGACCACCGCGTCGCGCATCTCGTCGGGGATCGGGCGTCCGCTGGGCGTCTCGACGGACCAGGCGATCCGCAGCTTGCCCGGGCTCTTCTCGACGTCGGCAAGGTAGGGGCCGTCCTTGGCCGGGGCCTGGAAGGGATCGCCGGGCTGCGGGTAGCCGGTGGCGTCCAGCATGGCGGCGCTGTCGCGGACCGTGCGGCTGACCACGTGGTGGACGGAGAAACCGAGCGCGCCATCCGACACCTCGCAGATCGGGGTGCGGTCGCGGGTGATCTTCATGCCCACCAGGCCGCAGCAGGCCGCCGGAATCCGGATCGAGCCCAGGCCGTCGCTGGCGTGGGCGAGCGGCACGATGCCTGCCGCCGTCGCCGAGGCCGCGCCGCCGGACGAGCCGCCGGAGATGTGGTCCGGGTTCCACGGGTTGCGGCAGGCCCCGAGGCGCTCGGAATTGGTGACGCCGGGGATGCCGAACTCCGGCGTGTTGCTCTTGCCCAGCATCACGACGCCGGCCTGGCGGTAGCGGCGGACCAGTTCGCTGTCGTCGGCGTCGGCGGCGACTTGCGCGAACTTGCTGCCGGAGCTGCGCGGCCAGCCCTTCACCTGGGCGCCGAGGTCCTTGATCAGGAACGGCACGCCGCGGAACGGCCCGTCGGGCAGGTCGCCCTTCGCCCAGGCGCGCGCATCGTCGTAGCCCTTGTAGACCACGGCGTTGAGCGTCGGATTGTGCCGCTCGATCCGCTCGATCGCGGCCTCGACCAGCTCAAGCGGCGTCACCGCGCGCCTGGCGACCAACTCGGCCAGGCCCAGGCCGTCGAACTCGGAATAGTCGGGCATTTCCATCTGGGGTTACCTGGCTCCGGCGGAAAGGAAAGCGAGCTTCTCGACCGGCGCGAGGCCGGGCGCCTGGCGCTTAAGGGCGCCGAACGCGCCCTCGGCGGCGTCCAGGGCGGCCTCGATGTCGGCGTCGGTCATGGCCGCGCAGAGGAACATGTTGTGCCAGGGATGGATGTAGACGCCGCGGTCCAGCATCTCGCTGGCGAAGCAGAAGCCTTTCCGCAGGTCCGGATCGTCGTCGAACAGGAAGAGCGGCATGGTCACCGGCCCGGTCTGGCGCAGCGAGAAGCCCGCCGCCGTCGCACGCTCAGAGAGGCCCGCTCGCAACCGGTCGCCCAGCCCGGTGATCCGTTCCAGATAGTCGGTGTTGCGCACAAGGCTGAGCGTCTCCAGCGCCGCGGCCATCGGCGCGGCCTGGTACCAGAAGGAGCCGGTGACGTAGATCGAGGAGGCCGCCTTGCGCGCCTTGTCGCTCCCAAGCAGCGCCGAGAGACCGTGGCCGTTGGCGATGCACTTGCCCCAGGTCGAGAGGTCCGGCTCGACGCCGATCCGCGACCAGGAACAGTCGCGGGCCAGGCGCAGGCCGGCCCGAACGTCGTCCACCACCAGCAGCGCTCCGGTGGCGTCGCAAAGCTCGCGGGCGCGGCGGGCATAGGCGGGATCCGGCTCGGCCTGGTCGATGAAGGCGTCGTGCTTGAAGGGCGCGGCGAAGATGCAGGCGAGGTCGTCGCCCGCCTCGGCGACGGCCGCCTCCAGGCTGGCCACGTCGTTGTAGTCGCAAAGGATCTGGTTCGCCCGGTCGCTGTCGATGGTCCCGGCGGGGCGGGGCACGCACCAGGGCGCCGCGCCGTGATAGGCCCCTTTGGCCCGCACCACCTTCTTGCGCTTCGTGTGGGCGCGCGCGGTGGTCAGCGCCATGGTCGTGGCGTCCGTGCCGTTCTTGCAGAACATCGCCCAGTCGGCGTGGCCGACCATGCTGACGAAGGCTTCCGCCAGCTCCACCATCAGCGCCGTCGGCCCGGTCAGGGTGTCGCCCAGGCCAAGCTGGCGCACATAGGCCGCGTCGATCTGCGGGTTGGCGTAGCCGAAGAGGTTCGGGCCGTAGGCGCACATCAGGTCGAGGTAGCGTCGGCCATCGACGTCCCAGATGTGGGCGCCTTCGCCTCGCGAGAAGAACTGTGGGTAGTCGTCCGGGAGCAGGCCGGTGGACTGGTGCCCGTACATGCCGCCGGGGATCACCGCCTCGGCGCGGGCCCGGAGCTCGCGGTCGCGACTGTTGGTGCGGTCCATGGCGAGGCCCTCCCTTATCGATGTTCAGACATTACGCGGACCGACCGCCTGAGCAACCGCGACTCCGTGTAAAGCTCGGCGGGTCATGACCTTGCCCGTGCGCCTCGGCCTCTTCTACGGGGCGATCTTCATCGGGACGGGGGTGAGTTCGCCCTACCTGCCGGTGTGGTTCGCCGACCACGGGCTGTCGGGCGCCGAGATCGGCCTGATCCTTTCGCTGCCGATGCTGGCCCGGGCCTTCACCGCGCCGCTGCTGGCGGTCTGGGCGGATAGCTTCAAGCTGCGGCGCAGCGCCCTGGTCGTTCTTTCGCTGCTGGTCACCGCCGCCTACGCGCTGATGGCGCTGCCGGGCGGCTTCGCCTGGTGGATGGTGGTCTGGTTCGCCGCGTCCTCGATGTTCACAACGCTCTCGCCGCTCACCGACGTGATCGTCCTGCGGCGCGCCCGGGTCGACGGCTTCAACTACGGCTGGCCGCGCGGCATCGGCTCGGCGGCGTTCATCGTCGGCAACCTCGGCATGGGCGCGCTGCTGACCCGAGGCAGTTCGGACATCGTCCTGGTCTGGATGGTGGCGGCCGCGGCGCTCAGCGCCCTTGCCGCGCGGTTCCTGCTGCCGCCCGATCCGGTGCACGAAGAGGGCGAAAGCGCGGTGCTGGCTGACCGGATGTCCGGCCTGGGCGGCCTGCTGCGCGATCCGGTGTTCATGACCGCGGCGGTGTCGGCGGGACTGATCCAGTCGGCGCACGCCTTCTACTACAGCTTCTCGACGCTCGCCTGGAAGCAGCAGGGGATATCCGAGGCGACGACCGGCGTGCTCTGGGCGGTGGGCGTCACCGTCGAGATTGCCTTCCTGTGGTTCATGGAGCCGTGGCGTCGCCGGGTCGGGCCGCGGAACCTGCTGGTGCTGGGCGGCGCGGCGGCGGTCGTGCGCTGGACGGCGCTGGCGTTCTCGCCGCCGCTCTGGATGTTGTTCGCACTGCAAGCGCTGCATGTGCTCTCCTACGCCGCCACCTTCATGGCCTCGCTGCAGCTCGTGGAACGGTTGTCGACCTCGCGAAACGCCTCGGCGGCCCAGGCGCTGAACTCGGCGCTCTCCGGCGGCGTCCTCTCCGGGCTCGCGACGATCGCTTCCGGCTGGCTCTTCGACCGGGTCGGCGCGCACGGTTACCTGCTGATGTCGGCCATGTGCGCGGTGGGCCTGGCGGGCGCGATCCGGCTCTACGGCATGCGCCGCCTCGACGGCTGAACGCGGGCTTGGCGGACGCCACGGCGCCCCAGCTAGTGTCGGTCAACGAACAGCGGAGGAACTAGCCATGCGCGCGCTCAGCGTCTCGGAGCCCTGGGGTTTCGACCAGATCAAGGTGGTCGAGGCTCCCGACCCGGCGCCCGGGCACGGCGAAGTGCTGGTGCGGATGCGCGCGGTCTCGCTGAACTATCGCGACATGCTGATGGTCATGGGCATGTATGCCCGCGGGCCTGCGCAGTCGGGCGGCCCGATCACGCCCTTCTCCGACGGCTGCGGGATCGTCGAGGCGGTCGGACCAGGCGTCACCCGCGTGAAGCCCGGCGACCGGGTGGCGACGCTGTTCTTCCAGGCCTGGGACGCCGGGCCGCCGACGCTGGAGAAGCTGTCGTCGGCGCTCGGTTTTCCGATCCCGGGCGCGGGCCGCGAACTCGGCGTGTTCAGCCAGTACGGGGTGTCGAAGGTCCCGGAATTCCTCACCGACCAGCAGGTAGCTACGCTGCCGTGCGCGGCGCTCACCGCCTGGCGGGCGCTATTCGTGGACGGAAACCTGCAGCCCGGCGACACGGTGGTGCTGCAAGGCACCGGCGGGGTCTCGATCTTTGGCCTGCAGTTCGCCCACGCCGCGGGATACCGCACGGCCATCACCTCCTCATCCGACGAGAAGCTGGCGCGCGCCAAGGCCATGGGGGCCGACCAGCTGATCAATTACAAAGAGACGCCGGAGTGGGGCAAAGCGGTCCGCGACGGCACGGACGGCGTCGGCGCCGACCTGATCATTGAGGTCGGCGGCGGCGGCACGATCGAGCAGAGCATGCGGGCCATCAAGATCGGCGGCCACATTGCGATCGTCGGCGTGGTGGCCGGGATGGGCTCGGGGTTCAATCCGGCCAGCCTGATCGGCAACTCCGCCAAGCTTCAGGGCCTGTCGGTCGGCTCGCGCGAGATGTTCGAGGCGATGTGCCGGGCCATCGAGCTGCACCGCATTGAGCCCGTCGCGGACAAGGTGTTCCCTTGGACCGACGTGGCCGAGGCCTTCAAGGCCATGCAATCCGGCCAGCATTTCGGAAAGATCGTGCTGCAGTTCTGATCGGCGCATAGTCGCGGGCAACCAAAGGGAGGACCGCCATGAAGACCAAGGGGATCAATCACCTGGCGCTGGTGTGCCGGGATATGGCCGAGACGGTGAAGTTCTACACCGAGGCGCTCGGCATGCCGCTGGTGAAGACCGTCGCGTTGCCGGACGGCGGCCAGCATTTCTTCTTCGACTGCGGCGGCGGCTCGCTGCTGGCCTTCTTCTGGTGGCCCGACTCGCCGCCCGCAGCGCCGGGCATCGCTTCCGTGAAGGCCTTCCCGCAGGAACCCAAGTCGGCGGTGGGCTCGATGAACCACGTGGCGTTCCACCTGGACGAGGCCGAACTCGAAGCGTCGGTGGCCAAGCTGCAGGCGGCCGGCGTGCAGGTGTCGGTGCCGATGGTGGTGAACCACGACGACAGCCCGATGGGCGTGGCGCGCGACATGCACCCGGGCGTCTGGGTGCGCTCGGTCTACTTCCGCGATCCCAACGGCATCATGCTGGAGTTCGCCGCGGTCCTGCGCGACTTCCGGCCGGACGACATCGCCCACGCGCCGGCCCGCGCCGTCCAGCCGGTCGAGGCCTGAGCATGCCCCGCCTGCGCCAGGTCTCCCGCGCCGAGGCCACGTCCGAAGTCGTCACCAAGACCTACGATCTCCTGTTCGGCGAGCGCGACCCGGTGGCCGAGCCGGGCACCTCGACCGGCACCTCGGGCGACTGGTGGACGGTGTTCGCCCTGCAGCCGGACATCCTGGAGCACTGCAATCGCGGCTTCGCCCTCTACCGCAATCCCAAGCGCATCCTCGATCCGGTGCTGCGCGAACTGGCGCAGACCCGCGTCGGCTGGGCCAAGGCCAGTCAGTTCGTCTTCTCCCAGCACTGCAAGTCGCTACGGGGCCTGAAGGTCTCGGAGGAGCGGATCGCCGCGATCCCGCACTGGCAGGTCGCCGACTGCTACGACGCCAAGGAGCGCGCCGTGCTGGCCTATGCCGACTGCCTGGCGCTGCAGGCCGGACGCACGCCGCAGCCGGTGTTTGATGCCCTGAAGTCATTCCTCTCCGACGAGGAGATACTGGAACTCACCTACATCACCTGCCTCTACGACATGCATGCGGTGATGACGAAGGCGCTGCGCCTGGAGTGGGACGACCGCGACGACCCCATCGTCGAGGTGGCCGCGCCGAAGGACTTCAGCGGCCAGGACTTCCTGGATATCGGCCGGCGGCCCTAGATCACCGGGTCGAAGCCGCCGCCTTCCAGCCAGGCGAAGATGCGCTCGGCGGCCTCCTCGGCGGAGACCTTGGTGGTGTCGATGCGGATCTCCGGATTTTCCGGCGCTTCGTAGGGCGAACTGATGCCCGTGAAGTTCTTCAGCTCGCCGGCGCGGGCCTTGGCGTAGAGCCCCTTCACGTCGCGCCGCTCGGCCTCGGCCAGGGGCGTGTCGACGAACACCTCGACGAACTCGCGCTCGCCCATCAGCTCGCGGGCCATCTGGCGCTCGGCGCGGAACGGCGAGATGAACGAGACCAACACGATCAGGCCGGCGTCCACCATCAGCTTCGAGACCTCGGCCACGCGGCGGATGTTCTCGACCCGGTCAGCCTCGGTGAAGCCCAGGTCCTTGTTCAGGCCGTGGCGGACGTTGTCGCCGTCGAGCAGGTAGGTGTGGCGGCCTTCCACGTGCAGGCGCTTTTCCACCAGGTTGGCGATGGTCGACTTTCCGGAGCCGGAAAGGCCGGTCAGCCAGACCACGCGCGCCTTCTGGCCCATGGCGGCTGAACGCGTCTGCTTATCGACGTCGAGCGCCTGCCAGTGGATGTTCTGCGAGCGGCGGAGCGCGAAGTGCAGCATGCCGGCGCCGACCGTGCGGTTGGAGATCCGGTCGATCAGGATGAACCCGCCGAGATCCTTGTTCTCCACATAGGGGTCGAAGGCGATCGGCGCGTCGATCGAGAGGTTGCAGACGCCGATCTCGTTGAGCTCCAGGCGCTTGGCCGCCAGCCGCTCCAGCGAGTTCACATTGATCTTGTACTTGGGCTCGGCGACCTGAGCCGAGACGGTGCGCGTCCCAAGCTTCATCAGGTAGGGCCGTCCCGGCAGCATCGGCTCGTCGTCGAACCAGACGAGGGTCGTCTCGAACTGGTCGGCGACGGCCGGCGGGCTCGCCGCGGCGGCCAGGACGTCGCCGCGGCTGACGTCGATCTCGTCCTTCAGGGTCAGGGTCACCGACTGGCCGGCGACGGCCTCGGCGAGATCGCCGGTGAAGGTGACGATGCGCTCGACCGTGCTCTCGCGGCCGGAGGGCAGGGCCTTCACCTTGTCGCCGGGCCGGATGACGCCCGACGCCATCAGGCCGGAGAAGCCGCGGAAGTCGAGGTTCGGGCGGTTCACCCACTGGACCGGCATGCGGAACGGCTTCTCCCGCAGGTCGTCCTCGACAGGCGCTTCCTCGAGCCAGCGCATCAGCGCCGGGCCTTGGTACCAGGGCGACTTCTCGGAGGGCTCGGTGATGTTGTCGCCCTTCAGCGCCGACATCGGGATCGCGGTGAAGTCCTTGATGCCGATCTGGTCGGCAAAGGCGCGGTACTCGGCCACGATCTCGTCGAACCGGCTCTGGCTCCAGTCGACCAGGTCCATCTTGTTGATCGCCAGGACCACGTGGCGGATGCCCAGCAGGTTGACCAGATAGCTGTGCCGCCGGCTCTGGGTCAGCACGCCCTTGCGGGCGTCGATCAGGATCACGGCGGCGTCGGCGGTCGAGGCGCCGGTCACCATGTTGCGGGTGTACTGCTCGTGCCCGGGCGTATCGGCGACGATGAACTTGCGCTTGTCGGTCGAGAAGAACCGGTAGGCGACGTCGATGGTGATGCCCTGCTCGCGCTCGGCGGCCAGGCCATCCACCAGCAGCGCGAAGTCGATGTCGCCGCCCTGCGTGCCGACCTTCTTCGAATCGGCCTCGAGGGCCGCGAGCTGGTCCTCGAAGATCATCTTGGAATCGTAGAGCAGGCGACCGATCAGGGTCGACTTGCCGTCGTCCACCGAGCCGCAGGTCAGGAACCGCAGCAGGCTCTTGTGCTGGTGGGCGTGGAGGTAGGCCTCGATGTCCTCGGCGATGAGGTCGTCCACGGCCATTTCGAACTTGGAGTCGGCCACTAGAAGTAGCCCTCCTGCTTCTTCTTCTCCATCGACGCGGCCTGGTCGTGGTCGATGACCCGCCCCTGGCGCTCGGAGGTGGTCGCCAGCAGCATCTCCTGGATGATCTCGGGCAGGGTGGCGGCGGTCGATTCGATGGCGCCGGTCAGCGGATAGTCGCCCTGGGTGCGGAAGCGGATCGAACGCATTTGCGGGACTTCGCCCGGCAGCAGGCGCATCCGATCGTCGTCGACCATGATCAGGTTGCCGTCGCGCTCGACCACGGGCCGCTCGGCCGCGAAGTAGAGCGGCACGATCGGGATGTCCTCAAGGTAGATGTATTGCCAGATGTCGAGCTCGGTCCAATTCGAGATCGGGAAGGCGCGGAAGTTCTCTCCCGGCCCCTTGCGGGTGTTGTACAGGCGCCAGAGTTCGGGGCGCTGCATCTTGGGGTCCCAGCGGTGCTGGGCCGATCGGAAGGACAGGATCCGCTCCTTGGCGCGGGACTTCTCCTCGTCGCGCCGGCCGCCGCCGAAGGCCGCGTCGAAGCCGTACTTGTCGATCGCCTGCTTCAGCCCCTCGGTCTTCCACATGTCGGTGTGCAGCGAGCCGTGGTCGAAGGGATTGATCCCCCGCGCCTCGGCCTCGGGGTTCTTGTGGACGATCAGCTCCATGCCGGTCTCGCGCGCCATCCGCTCGCGCATCTCGTACATGGCGCGGAACTTCCAGGTCGTGTCGACGTGGAGGAGCGGGAAGGGCGGTTTGGAGGGGTAGAAGGCCTTCATCGCCAGGCGCAGCATCACGGCTGAGTCCTTGCCGATGGAATAGAGCATCACCGGGTTCTCACACTCCGCCACGACCTCGCGGAAGATGTGGATGCTCTCGGCCTCAAGGCGCTGCAGGTGGGTGAGCATGGACGACGAGACGCCAGCCTTGTTCGAAACGGGATCGGGCGCGACGCGGGCGTCCATTAGCGGACCTTACAGCAAAGATCGGAAAAGCCGCGCATGCGCGGCGTACAGCGGCCTGATCGGGCCGACTGCTAACTAGAGGCGAGCCTGCGTGCGGGCAAGGCGAGCCGCCCCCAGGAATTCTCTAGGCGGGTACAGGGGATGTGGCGGACGGCGCTGAAGCGCGGTCAGGCCGCCCTGGACGGTTGCGGCTCGATCGGCGCCGCCTCGGCGATGATGTCTTCCAGCTGGGCGCGAAGCTTACGGCCCGCTTCCGTGAGATGGATCGTCTTGCCTCTCGGAGACTGGGTGACCTCGACGAGACCGAGCGCCGGCGACATGGCCCCTTCGGCATCCGGGCAGGAGAACGCCCGGATCGTGCGGGACGCGGTGGCCAGGTAGAAGCCCGAGACCTGCGCTAGATCGAGGATGGTGAGGCCTTCGTTCTCGCAGGTGTACATGAAGGCGATCATGTTCCCGAGCGTGATGCCCGGATGCAGGTCGCGGAACAGCTCGAGGGTCTCGAGGATCGCGTTACGCTGTCTCACGACGGCGATCCGCATAGTGTTGCAGCACGCCGCTGCGACGCAGCTTCTCAGGGCGCTTGACCGGCGTCAGGCGCGGCCCGCGGCGCTCCTTGATGGTCATGACGACCTGTGGATAATCACCGTGCATCGACTCCACGTATCGTTGCATCGCGCCTTGGTGATTGGCGGCCTCGATAAAGTCCGCAGCCTCGATCTCTATCGAGATGTCGATACGCAATTTCAGTGTCATCTGTGCCCCCGCAGACCGGGCAGCGCCACTTGGAGTTGAATCCAGATGATGTGGGCCCCCGCCTTGAGCCACTTATAACTTACTGCGTCGTAGTCAGTTATTATACTAATCTTATACCGGTATCTTTGCGGTAACCGACTATGAAATCACTGACAGTTTGTGTGCTTTCGGTGACGGGCTGGGGGCGAACGAAATAACCAAGTCGATCACAACTAGACCTCTAGTCATCCGCGATTAGCTTGCGCGCACCTGCGCAGAATGATTGCGCGATCTAGACGGGCACCAGCGGTCACCAGGCCGCTGAACGTGCTGAAGGGGCAAACACGTGAGATCAACTCGAGTCCGGACTCAACTGATGGCGTCCACGCTGCTGGGCGGCCTGGCTGCCTTCGCGGCGGCGAGCCAAGCTTCGGCGGCCGCAGCCGCTGGCGGCGAAGTCTCCGAAATCGTCGTGACCGGGACCCGGATCCCGTCGCCGAACCTGACCAGCATCGCGCCGGTCACCTCGATCGGCTCCGCCGACATCAAGGCGCAGGGCGTGTCGCGGGTCGAAGACCTGATCAACTCCCTGCCGCAGGCTTTCGCCGCGCAGGGCTCCAACTACTCCAACGGCTCGAACGGCACCGCCACGGTCAACCTTCGCGGCCTCGGCTCCAACCGCACCGTCGTGCTGATCGACGGCCGCCGCCTGCAGGCCGGCAACCCGACCTCGGCGATCACCGCCGTGGCCGCCGACCTGAACTTCATCCCGACCGCGCTGGTTGAACGCGTCGACGTGCTGACCGGCGGCGCCTCGGCCGTTTACGGC
>JBOHKZ010000258.1:0-3360 GCA_050729355.1 Phenylobacterium sp.
GTATTGAAGTTTCGAGCGGTGAACCTCCGCAGAGAGGCTCATGACTTCATCTTGGGAGTGGGGAAACTGGGGCGAGATCCGGACGAACTGACCCGCGCGGTGAACGGGGTCATTGCGCGGCGCGTCAGGGCGCAGCGCGGCAAGCTTGGTATGAGCCTCGCCGAACTGGCCCAGGCCAGCGGTGTGGCGCTCTCGACGCTGAACAGTCTCGAAGAACGACGAGCCGGATGCTCGGCGATCGAACTCTGGAAGCTATCCCTGGCGCTCGACGTCCCGATCGCGGAACTCTGCGCGCCAAGCCCGGACAGGAGCCCGCTCGAAAGGCTCTACAGCTTCATGCGAGGACATCCGCCGGGCCGCGCCTGCGGTACGGTCATGACCGTACCGAGCGTGATCCTTAGATCGCCAAGGCGGATTCATTAACGATCGATCTCTACTTGAAGCTCGGTGATTTCGCCTTCCGTGTGGGATGGCTGGAACATTGGGCGACGCCTGCCGCATGCACGCAAATGAACCCGACCCCGCCCTCGACGCCAAGCGCGCTTTGAGCGACTTCCCGTTGACCGAGCCATCGGCTCGCACGATGCCCTACCTCGAATATTCCATACGGGGCCGGAACGCCCTCTGGCGCTACGTTGCCGGATTCATCGGTGCGCTCCTGCTGACGGTCATCATCGCCGTCGTGGTCATTGGCGTCCTCCAGGTCTCGCATCTCTTCCCGGCCGACTTCGCGAAGAACCTCCAGGACGCGAGCCAGCCGGAGAAGTTCTATCCAGCAAACGGCGTCGTCTTCGGCCTCTTGCTCCTGGGGTTCGTTGGGGCGGCGAGGATGGTCCACGGCAAGACGTTCGGGGACATCATCGGCGCCTGGCGCTGGCCGCTGTTTTGCCAGGGGATGGCGATCTGGATCGCCGTGCTGCTGGCCTCGACCCTGATCGACTTCCTCATCGCCCCGGCCGGCTTCAAGGTCACGGCGAGCGCGCAAACGCCCAAGCTCGCCATCGTGGCGCTGGGCGGCCTGGCGATCCAGACCTTCGCCGAGGAGTTCATCTTTCGCGGCTACCTGACCCAGGGTCTGCTGGCCGCCACCCGGCGCACGATCCCAACGGCGCTGATCAGCGGGGCGCTGTTTGGGGCGATGCACATCCCGAACGGCTTACCCCAGGCCGTCAGCGCCACGGTGTTCGGCGTGATCCTGGCGGTGATCGCGATCAGGACGGGCGGGATCGCGTTCACCTCCGGCCTGCACCTGGCGAACAACGCTTTTGGCGCCATCGTGCTGATTTCGAGCGGCGACGCCTTCCGCGGCAGCCCCGGGATCCTCACGCAGAACACGCCGCAGCTGATGTGGTGGGACACCGCGGTCGGCGCTGTGGGTCTGGTGCTGGTCGCCGTCTGGGTGGTCTGGTCGCGCGGGACTAGGCCGCGCACTGGGGCCGCCGGGAGCTAAAGCCGCAGCGGCAGCCAGCCGATGGAATAGCCCCACACCGCCACGACGCCGCCGATGGCGATCGCGACGCCGTAGGGAATGCCCCGGCCGAAGTCGCCTTTTCCGCGCAGATTCCACATCACAAGCGCCCGCGTAGGTCGGCTTGCGAGCGACGCGACCGCCATCACCCCGCCGCTCCAGACCGTGGCCAGGGCGAAGGCCAACAGGTGGTCCAGTCCCATGAAAAGCGCCACTGCGGCAAACAGCTTGACGTCGCCGGCGCCCATGATCTTGAACGCATAGAGACCGTAGCCGACGACAAAGCTGATCCCCGCGGCCGCGGCCTGCGAACCCAGGCCGGCCCCTCGCTCAAGCAACGCGAAGACCGCAAAAAGCACGAGGACAGCCAGCACCACCGAATTCGGGATCCGCCGCCACAAGACATCGCTGATGGCCGCCCAGCAGAGCAGCCCGGACAGGACGATGTAGACGACGTAGCGCCCGATCTCATGGGGCGGCATGCGGCGCCTCGTTGGAGCGGGCGGCCAGGGCCCGGACGATCTTCAGGTTCTCCGAGGCGCGGGCGTAGTATTCACCGCGCGCGGTCACGGCGCGGCCCAACAGCTCTTCGGCCTTGGCGTAGTCGCCACGCATGCCCGCCGCAAAGCCGGCGTTGTTGAGCAGCGCGGCCTGGTCGTCCGACGAGGCGCCGGCGACGGCCCGCTCGTAGTCGCCGCCCATGGCGAGGGCGAGCCGCAGGTTGGTGCGCGCCTCGGCAAGATCCGGCTTCTTCTGAAGAGCCGTGACAAAATCCGACACCGCCTCGTCACGCCGCCGCTGAAGCAGTCGCGAATAGCCGCGGTTGTTCAGAACCAGAGCGGCGCCGTCCGAGGCGGCGAACGCGTGCTGATAGGCGCCGTCGGCATCGGCCCAGCGGCTGCGAGCGTCGTACTCCGCCCCGAGCGCGTTCCAGGCGCGCCACGCGCTCGCATCGGCGGCGACGGCGCGTTGGAGGACGGCAAACGCTTCGTTCGACCGGCCCAGGAGCGAGAGCGACAGCCCCTGCCCCTGTAACGACCGTGCATGCGTCGCGGCGCCCGCCTCGGCCAGCTTGTAGTTGGTCAGAGCGGCGTCGTAGCGTTTGCGGGCCAGGTTCAGGTCGCCGCCCAGCAGCGCCAGCCTGGGATCCTTGACCCCGGCGAGCGTCTGCTGGTCCAGCAGGCGGCCCGCGTCCAGCAGGCGTTGTTCATCGATCGCACGCTGCACGTCGGCGACCGTCGCCGCGCTGACCGCTGCCGATGACGCTGGAGAGCGGCCGAATGGCCCGGCTTCCGCGGACGCCGCGGTGAAGGTCAACACGCCGGCGAAGATGAGGATCAGGCTGCGCATGTTCAGTCGCCTCTGTTGGAAGCAGGACGGCGGGACGGCGGGCGCCATGCCAGGGAGTCGGCGCCGATGGTCAGGCGGATGGCGCTGCACGCGGCCGCACAGCTCACCAGCCGGACGCCGGGCGGCAGGGTATTGGCGAGCGCCCTGGCCACCCGCACGCTGCGGTCAGGGTAGGAGATTTCGGTCCGGGCCCGGAGCTGGGGCGCACGGGCTACGGCGCGCGGCGTAGACCAGCCAAGGCTAGCCAGGCGGACCACCACCTGCTGGGCGCCGGCGGCGCCGGACGCATTGACGATCTGCAGCGGGCGGCCCGAAAGCACCGGCAGGACGACAGGCAACTGGGCCTGCTGGACGTAGGCCAGCCGGATTGCGCCCGGCGTGCCGATCAGCGGTCGCGGCGTGGCGATGACGGGCGCCAGGGCGACGACCGCCTGCGCAGGCTCAGCATCGGCGTGGGCCTCGGCGCGCTGCTCGAGCGCGGCGGAATAGGCGAGGTTGGAGGCGAGGACCGGCGAGTCCGGCGCCAGCGCCCTGCCCTCGGC
>JBOHKZ010000259.1:0-4304 GCA_050729355.1 Phenylobacterium sp.
CACCTATTCCATCCTGGAAGAGGACGAGGATCACGACGTTTGGCGCATCGACGCCTTCCCGACCACCGACGAGGAGAAGGCTGCGCTCGTCGCCCTGCTCAAGGGCCACGGCGGCCTGAAGGTCGTCGTCGAGAAGCTGGCGGACGCCGACTGGCTGGCGATGGCGCTCTCCGGCCTGCCGCCGGTGCGGGCGGGGCGGTTCTTCGTCTATGGCGCCCACGACAAGGGCCTGGCGCCGGCCAGCACCATCAACCTGCGCATCGAGGCCGGCGCGGCGTTCGGCACCGGTCACCACGGCACCACCGTCGGCTGCCTGGCGGCTTTCGACCAACTGCTGAAGCGGCGGCGCTTCAAGCGCGTGCTGGACGTGGGCTGCGGCACGGGCGTCCTGGCCATCGCCGCGGCGCGGACCGGCAGCAAGGTGGCGCTCGGCACCGACATCGACGGCCCCTCGGTGCGGATCGCCAACGAGAACGCCAGGCTCAATCGCTCGACCGCCCATTTCGTCCACGCGAGCGGTCTGAACGATGCGCGCATCCGCAAGGACGCGCCCTACGACTTGGTGTTCGCCAATATCCTGGCGCCGCCGCTGGTGGCGCTGGCGCAGGACATCAAGCGCGCCCTGAAGCCGGGCGGCGTCGCCATCCTTTCCGGCCTGCTGCGCACCCAGGAGCGACGGATCATCGCCGCCTACACGTCCCGTGGATTCCGTCTGGAGCGCCGGCTGCACCGCGACGCCTGGTCTGCACTGGTCCTGCGCCGAAGCTAGTTGGAACCCTATCCCAAGGACCCGCGTTTGGTGCGCCGAACGGCAGAGCTGCCGTCTTTGGGAGGTCAGAAAATGTCCAACGATGGGGACTATGTAGAACGCACGGTCGAAGGACCGACGACGATCCGGCGCGAGGAAGTCCGCGTCTCGCGTGGCTCCAGCAACGCCGGCTGGTGGATTGCGGCCCTGGTGGCGATCGTCGCCATCGTCGGCGTGATCTTCATGATGAACAACGGCACGACGCAGACCGACCTGCAGAACGCCCGCAACGAAGGCGCGGCGCAACAGGCGCTGTCCACCGCCGCCACCGACGCCCAGGCCGCTGCGACCCAGGCGACGCAGGCCGCCCAGGACGCCGCCCACAGCACGGCGCAAGCCACCGAGACCGCTGCGCAAGCCGCGGCCGACCGCACGGCCCAGGCTGCGCAGACCGCTACGGACGCGGCGCAGGACGCCGCGACCACCGAGCCCGCTCCGCCGCGCTAGTACGCGGCGCCCTTGGAGAGAGCGTGCGGGAGCGCGGGCGCCTGGTTGAGGCGTCCGCGTTTTCGGGTCAGGCCGCGGACCATTCGTCGGCCAGGATCGCGTAGAGGTAGCGGTCGCTCCAGCCGTCGCGGGCCTGCTTGCTCTGCTGGAACCGGGCCTCGCGACGCATGCCCAGCTTCTCCATGATCCCGTAGGAGCCGGCGTTGCGCACGTCGCACTCGGCCCAGATGCGGTGCAGGCCGAGCACGCCGAACCCCGCGCCGATCATCGCCCGCGCCGCCTCGGTCCCTAGCCCCTGGCGCCAGTATGCGCTGTTGAGGCTGTAGCCGACGTCGCCGGTCCGGGTGGCCTCGTCGTTCACCCCCAGCCGGATCGCGCCGATCACCCGGCTGTCCGCCACATGCTGGATCGCAAGGTTCACATCCGGCCTCGGCCAGCGCTGTTGCGCCGCGAAGGACCGGTCGAGGAAGGCCTGGGTATCCTCAAGGCTGTTTGGACCCCAATCCATGAAGCGGACGACGTCGAGATCGATCGCATAGGCGTGGACGTCGTCGAAATCCGCCTGGGTGAAGGCGCGCAACAGCAATCGTTCGGTGCGCAAGGGGAACCAGGGTTTCAGGTCTTCGGTCATGATCGTCTCCTCTGTCGGGCCGGCGGCAGGAGGTGGCGTCATCTGCGACCCTGCCGGTTCGGCGGGGTCGCGGTCTTCGTCAACAGCTAGGCGCGCTTGAGCGAATCCGGACCCCAGGTGGGACCGAACGAGTTCGGGCAGGCTTGGCTGGCGCGAGTGACCATGGCCGCCGGATAGCCCGAACGCCGTTCGGCGGCAAGTCCGCAACGGTCTGCCCTTGGCCCCGGCCACTCGAAGGGATTACATCCCAGGCATGCGCCAGACCTTTGATGAATCCACCGACCGCTCGTTCGGCCCCAAGCACGTTCCCCTCATCCGTAAAGCCATGGCCGACCAGGGGCTCGACGGCTTCGTCGTGCCGCATGAGGACGAGCATCAGAACGAGTACCTGCCCGCCGCCAACGACCGGCTGGCCTGGGCCACCGGCTTCACCGGCTCAGCCGGCGCAGCGGTCATCCTGAAGGACAAGGCCGCGGTCTTCGTCGACGGCCGCTACACCCTGCAGGTCCGCGACCAGGTCGACCAGGGCACCTTCGAGATCCGCGACCTCGTGGAAGGCGGCGTGCCGGCCTACCTCGAAGACGCGACCGGCAAGGGCCAGGCCATCGGCTACGACCCGCGCCTGCACAGCCCCGACGCGCTCGACCGCCTGAAGGCCGCCGTGGCCAAGGCCGGCGCGGTGCTGCGTCCCGTCACGCCCAACCCGCTGGACACCGCCTGGGGCCAGGCCCGCCCGGCCCAGCCCGCCGCACCCGTCGTACCGCACCCCCTTCAGTACGCCGGCGAAGACTCCGCCTCCAAGCGCCACCGGATCGGCGACAGCCTGGCCGCGCGCGGCGCCGACGCCGCGGTGATCACCGCGCCCGCCTCCATCGCCTGGCTCTTCAACGTGCGCGGCGGCGACGTCATCCGCTCGCCCCTGCCGCTGGGCCAGGCGATCCTGAACGCCGATGGTTCGGCGCGGCTGTTCCTCGACCCGGCGAAGATCACCCCCGACCTGCCGGCCTGGCTGGGCAACGAGGTCCGCCTGGAGACGTCCGCCGACCTGCCCCAGGCGCTGGCCGAGCTGCGCGGCAAGACAGTGGTGGTGGATCCCAGCCAATCCTCGGCCTGGTATTTCGAAGCGCTGAATAGCGCCGGCGCCTCCGTGGCGCGCGGCGACGACCCCTGCGTGCTGCCTCGCGCCTGCAAGAACGCCGTCGAGATCGAGGGGACCAAGCGCGCCCACGCCCGCGACGGCGTGGCCCTGACCCGCTTCCTCCACTGGGTGGCCACCGAGGGCCAGATCAATCCGCCGGACGAGATCGAGGCGGTCTCCCGGCTCGAGGCGTTCCGCGAAGAAACCGGCGCGCTGAAGGACCTCTCCTTCGACACCATCGCCGGCGCGGCCTCGAACGGCGCCATCGTCCACTACCGTCCGACCGAGCGGCTCAACAAGCGCACGGAGAAGGGCTCGCTGCTGCTGGTCGACTCCGGCGCGCAGTACCTGGACGGCACCACCGACGTCACCCGCACCGTCGCCATCGGCGAGCCCTCGCAGGAGATGTGCGAGCGCTTCACCCTGGTGCTCAAGGGCCACCTGGCCCTGGCCCGGGTGCGCTTCCCGGCCGGAACCACCGGCTCGGCGTTGGACGCCTTGGCCCGCATGGCGCTCTGGGCCCATGGCCTCGACTACGACCACGGCACCGGCCACGGCGTCGGCTCCTACCTCGGCGTGCACGAGGGTCCGCAGCGCATCGCCAAGGCGCCCAACAACGTCGCCCTGCGGCCGGGCATGATCGTTTCCAACGAGCCGGGCTACTACAAGGAAGGCGCCTACGGCATCCGCATCGAGACGCTGCAGTTCGTCACCGAGGCCGCGATGATCCCGGGCGGCGAGCGTCCGATGCTGGGCTTCGAGACCCTGACCATGGCCCCGATCGACCGGCGCCTGGTGGTCAAGTCGATTCTGACGGCGGAGGAAATCGCCCAGCTCGACGCCTACCACGCCCGTGTCCTGCAGGTGGTCGGCCCGCAGGCGCCGACCGACGTTCGGGCCTGGATGGAAGAGGTCTGCGCGCCGATCTGACGGCAACACCGGGGGGACCACAGAATGAAATGCCTGACCGCCGCCGCGCTCGCGGCGTTCGCCTTCGCGCAACCGGCGCTCGCCGCACCCGCCGATCCGGAGCGGGCCGCGGTGATCGCCGCGGTCCAGCAGTTCTTCGACGGCATGTCGGCCAACGACCCCAAGCTGATGGGCGAGGTGCTCATGCCCGAGGGCATGACGGCTTCGGCGCGCCCTCGTGCGGACGGCTCCACGGGGGTGAAGTTCACCTCGCAGAAGCAGTTCCTGGAACGGACCGGCGGCGACAAATACCTCGAACAGATGTGGGACCCGGTGGTCACCCGCCGCGGCGCCCTCGCGGTCCTCTGGGC
>JBOHKZ010000260.1:0-2277 GCA_050729355.1 Phenylobacterium sp.
TTCTGATTGTCATCGTGGGCGCGCTGAGCGCGTGCGGCGCGCAGCCCCGATCCAGCGAGTACTTCCAGAGCCATCCGGCCGAAGCCGCGCGGATCATCGCCGATTGCAGGAAGGGTCAGCAAGGGGGGCGGGAGTGCGAGACGGCCGCCGCGGGGCAGGCCGCCCGTGAGGCTGACAAGCGATTGAAGCTGTTCCGGCGGAGTTTCCGGTAGTGCAAGGCGACTTCCGCATCTTCGGGCCCGCTTACGTCTTCGTCGACGGCAAGCTCGACAGCTTCCTCGGCGCCGGCGTGGACCGGGTGACTGCGGAGGTCGCTGGCCCGATGCGCCTGGCGCTGGTGCTTTACGTCGTCCTCTACGGGATCGCTATCGTGCGTGGCGCCATCTCCGAGCCGATCATGGACTTCGCAGTGCGGTCGCTGAAGCTCGC
This sequence comes from Phenylobacterium sp., assembly GCA_050729355.1. Taxonomy (GTDB): domain Bacteria; phylum Pseudomonadota; class Alphaproteobacteria; order Caulobacterales; family Caulobacteraceae; genus Phenylobacterium. The sequence continues at coordinate 430 of JBOHKZ010000260.1, forward strand.
CGCGATCTATCTGCTCGCGACCAGCGGAGCTTACGGCGATTGGGTGACCCAGCCGCTCTTCCATGGCCTGCCGGACATGCTGGCGCGAGCCGTCACAGGCGCGACCGGCGGCGACGCCGGCACGGCCTTCGACCAGTTCTTCGGCCGCGCGGCGTTCCTCGGCCAGCAGGCCGCAAAGCAGGCGTCTGCTTTCAACTGGCTCCCTCTGGTGGTCAGCGGCGCTGTCTTTGTTATTGGCGCCATGGCGGCCGCGCTCGGCTTCGGCATCGTCACCTTGGCGAAGGTCGCCCTGGCCCTGCTCGTCGCCCTAGGGCCCATCTTCGTCGGCTGCGTGCTCTTCGAGGCGACCCGCCGCTACTTCTTCGGCTGGCTGAGCCAAGCGGTAAACTACCTCGTCCTCTTCGCCTTGATCATCGCCGTCTTCCAGCTGGTGCTCGCGCTGGTCGCCGACCAATGGGACGCGATCGAGGGGCAGGACCCCGTGGTCGGGGGCCTGCTGTTCATTGCGCTCTGCCTTCTGGGCGCGATCTTCTTCCTGCAAACCCCGGCGATCGCCGCCGGCATCGCCGGCGGCGCCAGCGCGGGCCTTGCGGACTTCGGCAACGCCGCGGCGAGGGGTCTCCGCGGACAGGCGCCGTTCGGCGGCGGAGCCGCCGGCGGCCGCGCCCAGACCCGCCGCGAAGGCGGCTCGGTGCGTCCGGTTGGAGCGCGGATTTGAAACGGCCCTGGACCATCGCGCTGGCGGTGCTGCTGACAGGCTGCGCCAGTCTGAAGCCGGCCACCGCGCCCGGCTGCCAGGGCCCGCGCCGCCCCGCCAATCCGAACGGCTCGGTCCTGGGCGGCGCACCCAAGCCGACGCCACCGTCACTCAGCCCGGCGGCGGCGCACAGCGGCTGCACAGGGTCACACCCATGACCGGCGTCCCCTCGTCCGACCTGAAGGCCTATTTCGCGGAGGCGCGAAGTTGGGATGAGGACCGACTGCGCGCGGCGATGCGTTCCAAGACCCTGGCCTGGAGCGTCGCCGGCGTCGCGGCCCTGCTCGCGATCACCAGCGCCGCGGCCATCGCGGTGCTTATCCCGCTGAAGACCGTCGAGCCGTATGTCGTCCGGGTCGACCGGGCCACCGGCGCCGTCGAGGTGATGACCGGCCTGAAGGGCGGCAAGGACCTCACCTACGAGGAGGCGGTCACCAAGTCCTTCCTGGCGACCTACGTCCGCGCCCGTGAGGCCTGGCTGCCGACAGCGGCCGAGGCCAATTTCCGCCAGGTCTCGATTATGTCGACGCCCGAAGAGCAGCAACGCTGGGCCGCCGCCTTCCGCCCCTCGAACCCGGCCAGTCCGCAGGTTGCGTTCGGTCCGGCCGCGGATGTCCCGGTCTCGGTGCGGGCGATCACCTTCGTCGCCCCGAAGGTCGCCAATGTGCGCTTCCATCGGCTTGTGCGTCAGGGCGCCCAGCTCACCGAGAGCGACTGGATCGCCACGGTCGCCTTTAGCTACGCGCAGGCCCCGATGGCCGAGGCTGATCGGCTGAGAAATCCGCTCGGCTTCCAGGTCTCCAGCTACCGCGCCGACCCAGAGGTGGCGCGATGAACCGCACGGTCCGGATCAGCGCCCTAGCATTCGCTGTGGCGTTCGCAGCACTCCCCGTTCACGCGGTCGAGACGCCGCGGCCGGGCGCCGAGGATCCGCGCATCAAGACCGTCGACTACGACCCGCAACAGGTCATCCGGATCGTCGGCGCCTTCCGGACCGCCACTCAGATCCGCTTCGCCCCTGAGGAGACGATCCTGCACGTCGCGCTTGGCGACACCACCGCCTGGGAGGTGGCGCCGGAGAAGAACATCCT
>JBOHKZ010000261.1:0-3160 GCA_050729355.1 Phenylobacterium sp.
CCGCCGCCGCCGCCGCCGAGACCGCCCAGGCCCGCGCCGCGGCGCAACGGGTCGGGGCCGAGGCGCGCGCCAAGGCTCAGGCCAACATCGCCGCCAGGCTCGCCGAGGAAGAGGCCAAGCTGGCCGCTTCCGGCGCCGAGGCCGAGGCTCGCATCGGCAAGGCTCGCGACGCGGCCATGGCCAACGTCGCCGGCATCGGCGCCGACACCGCCAAGGTCATCGTCGAGAAACTGACCGGCCGCACGGCCACCGCGGCCGAGCTCGCCGCGGCGAAGGGATAGACTATGGAACTGCTGCTCGACTCCCACTTCTGGGTCGGTGTCGCCCTGGTGGTTTTCGTGGGCGTGCTGGTGATGGCCGGCGTCCACAAGTTCGCCTGGAAGGCGCTCGGCGACGCCGGTGACAAGGTGCGCTCGCAGCTCGCCGAAGCCGACGACCTGCGCGCCGAGGCCCAGCGCCTGCTCGACAACATCAAGGTCGAGCGCGAGGCCGCTGAACGTCACGCCGCCGAGATGCTGGCCAACGCCGAGGAGATGGCCCAGCGTCTGCAGGTCGAGGCCAACGCCAAGCTCGCCGAGCAGATCGAACGCCGCGGCCAGCTTGCCGAGCGCCGGATCGCCACGGCCGAGGCCCAGGCCACCGCCGACGTGAAGGCGGCCGCCGCCGAGCTCGCCTCCCAGATGGCCGAGCAGATCCTCACCAAGCGCATCGCCGGCGCCAAGTCCGATCCGCTGATCGACAGCGCGATCCGCCAGATGGCCGGCAAGCTCCAGTAAGAAAAAAGCCCCGGATCGCTCCGGGGCTTTTGCTTTGTGGGATCAGTCCTGCGGGGTTCGCCGGAAGCGGCGGCGGATATGACGCCGGGTCTTGACCGCGAAACGAGCGCGGGACGGAAGCACCAGGCGTTCCATCCGCAGATACTGTTGCCAAAACACCTGCAGGATTTCCGGCTCGCGGCGCATCAGACGCCGGATCGGGAAGACCATCTTCGGGTGGGCCTTCTGGATCCGCAGGAACTGCCGCTTGGCCTTGAAGGAGTTGCGCAGGACGATCATCAGGCCGACCACCAGCAGCGGCAGGCCGATATGTCCCGGCAGCGGCGCCGTCACCAGGCCGACAAGCATGATCAAGCCGCCCAGGCCAAGCAGCAGCCAGCGGCCGATACGCCCCGCCAGATCGCGGGCGAACTCGTCGGAGGCGCGCTGCACGCGCAAGGATGGCATGGCGAAAGACACTGGATTCTAAACCTGGGGGCGCGCGCACGATCCAAGGGGAGGTCGAACCGCCGCTAGCGCAAGTCAGATATGCGAACGCTCTTAGGAGTCGTAAAGGCGCTACCCCAGTTAATTTTTCGCCACCTCCGCTATTCATCGGGGGATGGCGCCGGCGCCACAGTGGTGGGTTCAGGGCGCCACGGAGGCGTCAGGCGCTCTGCAGCGTCCGGGCCCGGCGTCGCACGTAGCGGCGGCATCTGACGGCGAAGCGCAGGCCGGCGGGCAGCACGACGCGCTCGATGCGCAACGACTGCTGCCAGAAGACCAGCACGACCTCCGGCTCACGCCGCAGCAGCCGGCGGATCGGGAAGACGACCTTCGGATGGGCGTGCTGGAACCGGACGAACTGGCGTCGGGCCTTGAAGGAGTTTCTCAACACCAGCATCAGGCCCACGACCACCAGCGGCATGCCCATGGGACCCGGCAGGGGCGCAATGGCGACGCCCAGGACCATGATCAGCACGCCCAGGGCGACGAGCAGGGCGCGCCCGATCCGCCCCGCGATCTGGCGGGCGACCTCATCTGCGGCGCGGGTGACGCGCAAGGACGGCATGGCGAGAGACACTGGAATGCAAACCCGGGACGACGCACAAGGTTCGAGAGAACCCCGGCGTCTTCCTGACATGCGAATGCAACAGGCCTTCTAAAAGGCGCCCGCCCGGCGAAATTCGATCTGCCGGCGCTATTCGGCGGCTAATGGCGCGGGCGCCACACCTGCAGCCTCAGGCCGCCAGGTGAGCTTCGGCTTCCGGGCCGCCTGGGTCTCGTCGAGGCGTCGCAGCGGGGCGAGATAGGGGGCGCCGGTGAAGCGCTCGGCGTCGCCGGCCTTGGCGGCCGCGGCGAGGGCTTCCAGGGCGTCGCAGAAGCGGTCGAGCTCGCGCTTCGACTCCGTCTCCGTGGGCTCGATCAACATCGCGCCGTGGACCACCAGCGGGAAGTACATGGTCATCGGGTGGAAGCCCTCGTCGATCATTGCCTTGGCGAAGTCGAGGGTGGTGACGCCGGTGCCCTCCAGCCAGGTGTCGTCGAAGAGCGCCTCGTGCATGCAGGGGCCGTCGGGGAAGGCCGGGGTCATGACCCCCGAGAGCCGGGCCTTGATGTAGTTGGCGTTCAGCACCGCGTCCTCGGCGACCTGGCGCAGGCCGTCGGCGCCGTGGCTTCGCATGTAGGCGTAGGCGCGCACGAACATGCCCATCTGGCCCTGGAAGGCGCAGAGGCGGCCGAAGGCCTGGGCGGCCTCGTCCTGGGCTTCCTCGATCAGGCGGAGCGCCCCGTCCGCGGCGTGGACGACCCAGGGGGCGGGGGCGAAGGGGGCCAGGGCGGCGGAGAGCACGACGGGCCCGGCGCCTGGTCCACCGCCGCCATGCGGGGTCGAGAAGGTCTTGTGCAGGTTGATGTGCATGGCGTCGATGCCGAGGTCGCCCGGCCGCACCTTGCCGACGATGGCATTGAAATTGGCGCCGTCGCAGTAGAAATACGCTCCCGCCGCATGCACCGCGTCGGCGATCGCGGCGACGTCCTTCTCGAACAGGCCGCAGGTGTTGGGGTTGGTCAGCATGATCGCGGCGACGCGCGGGCCGAGCGCCTGCTTCACGTCCTGCGGGTCCACCGTTCCGTCCGGCCGCACCGGGATCGATTCGACCGAAAAGCCGATCAGGGCGGCCGTCGCCGGATTGGTGCCGTGGGCGGAATCGGGCACCAGCACCACGGTGCGGGTCGCGCCTTCGCCCCTGGCCGCGATGGCGCTCTTGATCGCCATCATGCCGCAGAGTTCGCCATGCGCGCCGGCCTTCGGGCTCATCGCCACCGCCGGCATGCCGGTGAGCTCCTTGAGGTAGTGGGCCAGGCGGTCGATCACCGCCAGCGCGCCGGGCACGGTCGAGACC
>JBOHKZ010000262.1:0-4869 GCA_050729355.1 Phenylobacterium sp.
GGCCCGCGCCTGGCCGAGCGCCACGGCGCGGCCGATCCCTGAATTGGCGCCGGTCACCAGCGCGGCCTGACCGGGGAGCACGGTCTGGTAGGGCGCGCGAGGTCGGCGACCCGGCTGTTCGGCGCAAGGCGCGGCAGGATCGGTCGGGTTGGCATGCGGCATGGTCGCGAAGCGTCTCCAGGCCCTCAAGGCGGACCAAGGCGGAACGCACGATCGGGAATTTAGTCGCATTACGATGTAATTAGCCAGCGTGCTGGCCGGGGCGTCGGAGCGCGCCGTGATCAGGGCCGCGCGGACCTTAGAGGGCCCGGCAGCCGCCAGCTGGCGGCGAGGACATGGTAGAGCGGCTCGGGCATCACCCAGCTCGAGGCCCACCGCGCCGTGAGCGCCGAGAGCAGGAGCGGCCCCACCAGTCCGGGATCGCGGGTCATTTCCATGAGAATGACGGCGCTGGTCAGCGGCGCCTGGACCACGCCGCTGAGATAGGCTGACATGCCCAGGACGACCGCATCGTGGCCGGCGAAGGCGAAGCCCAGGCGCGCGACCGCCGCGCCGAACCCGGCGCCGATCGCCAGCGAAGGCGCGAAGATCCCGCCGGGCGAGCCGGCGCTGGCCGCCGCCAGGGTGGCGACGAACTTGCTTGCGGCGAGGGCCAAACCGCGCCCCGGGTGGTCGCCCAGCAGCGACTTGGCCTCCTCGTAGCCGGCGCCGAAGGTCAGGCCGTTGGAGAGCGCCGCCGCGGCTGCGGCGACAAGGCCGCAAAGCGCCGCAAAGGCGAGGGGATGGGCCTTGCGCCAGGTTCCGATGCGGCCGGGACGGGGGCCGATCAGGCTGGCGAGCGACCTGGAAAAGAGCCCGCCGAACACCCCGCCGATCAGGCCGATCAGCGGCGCAGCCAGCCAGGCCGAGCCCAGCGCGCCGCCGCTGTTGCGGACGCCGAAGTAGGCGTAGTTGCCCTGCACGGCGTAGGACGTCAGGCCGGCGACGACGACGATCAGGATCACCGTCGTGTGGGTGCGGCGCTCGAAACTGCGGGCGAGTTCCTCGACGGCGAAGACGACGCCGGCGATCGGCGTGTTGAAGGCGGCCGCGACTCCGGCCGCGCCCCCCGCGATGATCAGCGCCCGGCGCCCCGGCCCGCCGCGCAGGCCGCGGGTCAGGCTGCGCAGGATCGCGGCGACCACCTGCACCGTGGGACCTTCGCGTCCGATCGAGGCGCCGCAGGCCAGCAGGCCCGCCGAGAGGAGCACCTTCCACCCGGCGGTCTTCAAGGTCACCCGTTGACCGCCCCACCGGCCGCGCCAGCGCTGTTCGGCCGCGGCGATCACCTGCGGTATGCCGCTTCCGGCGGCCTCCGGCGCAAACCGCCGGGTCAGATAGGTGGCGAGGACAAAGCCAAACGGCAGCAGCAGCAGGGTCAGCGCCGGCGCCTGCAGATAGAGGCGGGCATGCAGGCGCATGGCCTCGTCGCAAAGCCGGGCGAACGCCGCGGCCGCCAGCCCGCCCAGCACGGCCACGGCGATGATCACCGCCATCCGCCATGTCCGGCGAAGCCGAAGCCGGCCCGCCAGCAGCTCGCGCCGGGTCCGCTTGCCCCGGATCATGAAGAGCAGATTGGGCGTGCGGCCGCGCATAGGAATCTCTTGTCATGAAGGCGAGAGGCTCGGAAAGGGTCATCTCCGCCTCTTGCGCACCGGGGTGTTCGGCCGCCATCGGCTGACGCGGCCGGGGGCGTTTCGCGGGGCGCGTCAGCTCACGTTGCGAGCGGTCCACGCCACGAGGTCGCCGAGCAGGTCCGTGAGCGCGCGATCGTAGGCGGCGACGATCGCGCCGACCCGATCGCCGCCGGCGCTCGCTCGGGTTTCGAAGACCTGATCGACCGTGGTCGAAAGGTCCGCCTTGGCGAGGGCGGCGCGCATCCGCAGGACCACCACCGGCGGGCCGTTGCGGCCGGCGTCGTAGCGGGCCTCGAAATTGCGCACGTCCAGCCGGAGCACATAGGCGCTGGGCGTCTGTTGGCCCCGCGCGTCCAGCCGCACGACCCCTGGGGCGGCGTCGAAGGCGTCCGCCACCGCCTGGTTGAAGAGCAGGCTCGCCGGCGCGGCCCAGCGCGCCCCAGCGATAAAGGCGGTCCGCTCCCCGGTGACCGTCAGGATGCCGTCGCCGCCGGCGGCGGCGGCGAACGAGCCATTCGCCAGGCGGACGCCGACCGGGTGCAGGGACGCGGTCGAAGGGCTGACCGTCGCCGTCGGCCCGAAGCGATAGAGCTGCACCGGCGAACTCTTCGGCAGCAGCGAGATGCAGCCGCTGAGCGGCAGGGCGCAGGCGAGGACGAGGCGGCGGGCGATGAGGGGCGGGTGCGTCGGGGTCAGTGTGTTTGTCCCGCCGCCGCCTGGGCGTCCACCGCGGGGCCGCTCAGGCGGACCTCGATCTGCGCGTAAGGCGCGACGGGGTCGACCAGCTGCGCCACGCCGCCAGGCGCGGTCCAGGTCCGGGTGACGCGGGCGAGGCGGCCGTCCGGCGTGCGTACCGTGTCGCGGAGCACCCGGCTCGCCGATCCAAACCGCGCATCGAGCCGCGCCACCGTGGATTCGTAGGCGTCGACCGACAAACGGTAGGCGATCTGCGCCAGGCGGCCGTCCCGGAAGCTGTAGCGGATGTCGGTGACCCGCCGGCCGTCCGGCAGGGTCACGGCCGGCTGCAGGGCGAAGCGGCCATAGGTGCGGCGGTAGACGCAATCGACGGCGCGATCGGCGGGCTTGGCTGGGCTCGCCGCGGCGCCCGCGGAACAGATCGCCGTGGACGTCGTCGCGGGTCCGTCAGGCGGCGGCAGCGCGCGCCAGGCGTCCAGCGACATGCCGAGCGTCGCGCCCTGGAAGCTCAGGTCAGGGTGGGCGGGGTCGGGCGACGCCAGCGCCGGCGTCGCCAGGACCGCCAGGCTGGCGACTTGCAAGGCGCGCCCGGCGATCATCCGAAGATATCCGGCGCCCAGTGCTGGTCCTTGTCGGGCCGCGCCGCCGCGCTGCGGCGGGCGGCGCGCTCGAGCCGCGCCCCAAGGTCCTGCAACTGGGTTGCAAGGTCGTCCGCGCCCGGCGCCGACCCCGCCTGGCCGGAGGCGCGCGGGTAACACCAGCGGCGGCCGCCGGTTTCGGCCGCGACGAGCTGCGCCTCGACGAACGGCCAGTTCGCCAGTCGGTCGAACCAGGCGCCGAGGAACCCCGCCCGGTCGTTCTGGTGGTCCAGGTAGTAGGCGTGTTCCCACAGGTCGCACACCAGCAGCGGCCAGCTGTTGGAGGTCGCCAGGCCGTCCCCGTCGTGGGTGCAGACCACCTCCAGGCCATGATCGCCGCAGGCCAGCCACACCCAGCCCGATCCGAAATGCGCGGCGCCGGCGCTGATGAAGGCCTCCCGGGCGCCGGCCAGTCCGCCGAAGCTCGCTTCGAAGCGCTCGGCGAGCGCCGCGCTCGGTGCGCCGGCGCGCGGCGCCATCGAGTCCCAGTAGAAGCCATGGTTCCAGGCCTGGCCGGCGTTGTCCCCCAGTCTCTGGCGCCCTGCGCGCTCCGCCTCGCCGATCACTGCCTCCAGCGTCGGCGTCTGCAGGCCGTTCACCGCGATCGCTTCGTTCACCACGGCCACGTACCGCGCGTGATGCTTGTCGTGGTGCAGGCGCATCGCCGTCTCCGAGAGCACCGGCTCGAGGGCGTCGTAGGCGTAGGGCAGGTTGGGAAGCGTGATCATAGAGTCGGGTCTCCACAGACATTGCATCGTAACACGATGTGATGGCTTACGCGACGGTTGTGGGACGTTTTTGCGGCGTAAACGGTCTCGACGCGGATACGGACAGGTTGCGGGCCATCAATGGTCGACGGCGCGGATAAAACATCGTAGTGCGATTCATATGGTCAGACGCTCGCCCTCCCGTCGCCACGCGGACCAGCGTTCGCCGGTGCGTCCGGCGCTCGCCCTGCAGATGTTCGTCATCGGCGCCGTGGTGGCGGCCATCCTGGGCGCCGCCATGGCCCGCAACCTGCGCCTGGGCGAGGCGGAGACGATCCGGTCGTCGCCGCCGCACCTGGTCTACACCGGCCAGAGCTACCTGCGGCCGCTCTATACCGAGCCGCCCGGCTTTCGCGCCGCCCGGCGGCGCGACGCGAAGCTAGCGCGGCCCGCGCCCCAGGTTCTTGCCGACGATCGCCACGATGATCAGGCTGAAGGCGGCGAGCCGGAGCAGGTACACCCCCTGCAGACTCTCGCGCGGGAGACCGCAGAGGACCGGCAGGGCCTGGTCGGCGGCGAGCAGGGCGAAGGCGACGGCGAAGGCGAGGAACAGTGAGTCCCGGGTGCGCGACCAGAACCTGAGGAAGAAGAGGCCGACGACGCCGTAGCCCGCGGCCATCGCGCCGGCGATCAGGGCGGCGACGGGGGATATGCCGGTCAACGGTCGACCTCCCAGAGGAAGCCGTAGAGCAGGATGACGATCGCCAAGGCGCCGGCGGCCTGCCGCAGGCCCCACAGATCCACGCCCGCCCAGATGACCAGGTCGGCCACCAGCAACAGGTTGTTGAGCGTCAGCGCGCAGAACCCAAGGCCGGTCCATAGGAGCAGCCGCGAGCGTGTGCGGCGAAAGGCCCGCATCAGCAGGACCGCGCAGGCCAGGCTGGTCAGGAAGCAGAGCAGATAGACCAGGCTCGCGAGGGTCACGCCGAGCTGTCTCCCCTGAACCGGAATGCGTCGGCGAGTTGCTGGATGCGGTGCTCCGGCGCGGCGATCAGGTTGATCACCGCGACCGGCCGCTCGCGGTATTCGTCGGCAAGTCGCGCGCAGAACTCATCCATCACCCGCGAGGCTGCGGAATACCTGTGGCGGCCG